>JAQBZT010000296.1 GCA_027622355.1 bacterium
CCTCGCGGACGGCAAACTCGCCCGGCCCCGTGGCCTCGATATCGAATCCTGAGCGATCGAGCGTCTCGCGGTGCGCCTCGAGGCGCAACGCTTCCTCCGGCCGAAGGGAGATCACCGGCGGCACCAGGCAGGCCTGGCGCTCCACCTTCCCCTCGCGGAAGCCGTCCCGGAAACGGTTGTAGAGAATCCGCTCGTGGGCGGCATGCTGATCCACGAAGACCAGCCCCTGGGGTGAGGCGAAGAGCAGGAAGCACTCCTCCCACTGTCCCAGGTAGCGGCACTGAGAGAGCACCACCGGGTGCGCCGGGTCGGGGGGCTGCAGCATGCGCTCGAGCACCGAGGCGTCGAGGAGCGATTGCGCCATCTCCGCGGCGGCCTCGTTGACCTGCGCGCCGTATGCAAATTCAGACGCGGCGGCATACCCCCCATCGCCTCGGACAGACGGGCCGCTCCCTTGCTGCGGCGCCGCCGGGATGTACCCGCCCCCGCCCAGGAGATCGGGGCCCGCTCCCTTGTCTCCGGCGCGGGATGCCGGCGGGGCTCCCGCCTCCGTCTGCCGGTGGTATGTCAGCCGCCGGATCGCCGGGGGGGAGGCGCCCAGGCCGCCCTCCACCGTCGCACGGACCGCCTTGTAGACGACGGAAGAATCCCGGAACCGCACCTCCTCCTTCGCCGGGTGGACGTTCACATCCACCTGCTCGGGCGGCAGATCCACGAACAGCGCGAACACCGGATGCCGCCCCCGGGGGAGAAAGCTCCGGTAGGCCTCGTAGATGGCGTGCACGAGGAGACGATCGCGGACCGGGCGATCGTTCACGAAAAGATACTGCCCCGTCCGCGATGCGCGGGTGAACGAGGGCGCCCCCATCCAGCCGGAAAGGCGGATGCCCTCCCGCCCGTATTCGGGGACGGAAAGAAGATGCGCCATCGCGTCCTGGCCGAAGAGCCCCGCCGCGCGCTCCAGGCGCTCCCCCGCCGGCGGCAGATCGAGTATCGCCCTTGCGCCGTGCCGCAGGCGGAAGGCAACCCCGGGGTACGACATGGCGGCGCGGCTCACCACCTCGACGCAGCGGGCGAGTTCGGTCTCGCGGGTCTTGAGAAATTTCCGCCGCGCGGGAACGTTGTAGAAGAGCGTGCGCACGTCAATCTCGGTCCCCTCCGGGGCGCCCATCTCGCTGACGCGCTGGACGCGTCCCCCCTCGATCACCACCCGGGTGCCGAAGGTCTCCCCCGGCTGGCGCGTCGTCAGGGTCAGCTTGCTCACGGCGGCGATGCTCGGCAGGGCCTCGCCGCGGAAGCCGAAGGTTTCGACGCGGGCGAGATCCTCATCGGAGGCAATCTTGCTGGTGGCATGGCGCTCGAACGCCAGCAGGGCGTCGTCGCGGCTCATCCCCTCCCCGTCGTCGCGGACCTTGATCCGCCGCACCCCGCCCGATTCGAGATCGATCCAGATGTTCCGCGCCCCGGCGTCGAGGCCGTTCTCGATGATCTCCTTGAGCGCCGCGGCCGGCCGCTGGACCACCTCGCCGGCGGCGATTTTGTTCGCGAGCGCCTCGGGGAGAACACGAATCCGGCTGGCCACGGTCAACGGAAAATCCTCCTTTGGAAGGGGCCTCGATAATCGGAGATAGCGGGGCGGCTGTCAAGGCGGAAACCACAATATTTAGTACTCCCTGGCGATCCTGCCTCCCATATGGTGATTTTCCCGTATGATGGCGCCCCCGCCCGGATCCAGTGTAGAGTGTGCCCCGCCTGCCCCAAAAAAGGAGAGCGACGTGCCCGCAGGACCCGAGAGCTTCCAGCGCGCCCTGGACGTCATGGCCAAGCTGCGCGCGCCCGAGGGGTGTCCCTGGGACAAGGACCAGGACCACCACTCCCTCAAGCCCTACCTCATCGAGGAGGCCTACGAGGTCATCGAGGCCATCGAGTCGGGCAACGCCGAGCGGCTCCGCGAAGAGCTGGGCGACCTGCTCCTGCAAGTCATCTTCCACTGCCGGCTGACCGAGGAGAAAGGCCTGTTCAGCGCCTCCGACGTCGCCCAGGGTCTCGCCGACAAGATGATCGCCCGCCACCCGCACGTCTTCGGAGACTCCCAAGCGGACACTTCAGAGGAAGTCCTGCGCAACTGGGAGATCGCCAAGCGAAAGGAGCGGGAGGACAAGAACGAAAGCGAAGGGCCGCCCTCGATCCTCGACGGCGTTCCCGCCCCGATGCCCGCCCTGCAGCGCGCCCAGCGCCTTCAGGGAAAAGCCGCCCGCGTGGGCTTCGACTGGCCCGACGCCGAGGGGGCCGCCCGCAAGGTGGAGGAGGAGTGGGCCGAGCTTCGCCGGGCGATGGCGGGGGGCGATGGGGCGGCGATCGAGGAGGAAATGGGTGATCTTGTTTTCGCGGCGGTCAACCTCTCCCGCAAGCTGGGGGTGAACGCCGAGGACGCCGCCCGGGGTACGATCTCCCGCTTCATCGCGCGCTTCCACGCCATCGAGAAAGCCCTCCGGGACCGGGGGCTGACCCCCGAGACCGTCTCCCTCGAGGAGATGGATCGCCTCTGGGAGACCGCCAAGGAAAAAGAAAAAGCCGCCCCTCCCGGTGACGGCTAGCGCCCGCCGCGCATATTTCCTCACGCTTTTTCTGTGGTAGCGTAGCGGAAGTGCTTTCGTCCTTTCCGCCAGGTACATGTCCATGACGCGGCACCCGAGAAAAAACCATCGGCCGGCCCCGGCCCAGAGCGGCCTCTTTCCCGGCGATGCGGGCCCCATCGTGGGCGTGATCGAGCGCATCCGCTTCCGGGCGGAGGACACCGGCTACACCGTCCTCCTCCTCCAGCCGGACGGCGAACTCCCCGTCATCACCGCCGTGGGCCCCCTCTCCTCCCTCCGCGAGGGCGAGCGCGTTCACCTCGAAGGGGAGTGGAAGGATCACCCCCGCTTCGGCCGGCAGTTCCAGGTCCGCTCCTTCCAGCCGCTCGCCCCCACCACCGCCGAGGGCATCGAGAAATTTCTCGCCTCGGGGGCGATCAAGCGCATCGGCCCGGCGCTCGCCGCGCGCATCGTCGCCCGCTACGGGGAAGAGAGCCTCGATGTCCTCGACACCAACCCGCGCCGCCTTCTCGATGTGCCGGGCCTCGGAGAAAAAACGCTCGAAGACATCATCGAGAGCTGGAAGAGCCTGAGCGAGGTGAAGGAAGTCATGCTCTACCTCCAGCAGTACGACATCCCCCTTCATCTTTCGGAGAAAATCTTCCGCGCCTACGGAGCCGCCTCCCTCTCCATCCTCCGGGAAGACCCCTACCGGCTGGCGACGGACATCTACGGGGTGGGCTTTCGCACCGCCGATCGGATCGCGCGGCAGATCGGGCTCCCCGAGGACGCCCCCCAGCGGATCGAGGCGGGCCTCCACTACCTCCTCTCCCAGCAGGCCGAATCGTCCGGTGACGTCTATCTCCCCT
>JAQBZT010000297.1 GCA_027622355.1 bacterium
CCGCCTCGATGAGGTAATCGAATTTCGTCCGGCCGCAGTAGCGCGGCGTGATGCCGAGGGCCTCGACCAGCGCATCGGGCGGCGGCGCGCCTGCCTCCGGCACGGCGGGAAAGTCCATGCCGATCCAGCCGCTTTCCTCCCGCGTGCAGATGAGCGTGCCGCTCTTCGTGGAAAAGTGCGCCGCCTCCTGCACCGGGAGAAAATTCTCCTCCCAGAGCACGTGGGCGCTCGCCAGCGTCGCGTGGCCGCAAAGGTCCACCTCGACCGCCGGGGTGAACCAGCGGAGCCGGAAGCCGTTTTCCTCGCGGTGGAGGAAAGCCGTTTCGGAGAGGTTCATCTCGGCCGCGACGCGCTGCATCCACCGCGCATCGAAGGCCTGCGGCAGGATGCAGACCGCCGCCGGATTTCCCGCGAAGGGAGCATCCGTGAATGCGTCCACCTGAACGAGGGGAAAGGACATGCGCGCGCTACGCTTCCTCCGCCGGATCGCCGGGGCGGACGGCGCCGCCCGCGATGATCTCGGCATTGAGGCCGCATCGGTTGATGAGGGCATCCGCGATGCCGGGGACGCCGACGGTGCGCTCGAGGTGCTTGCAGGGATCGTTGAGGCGCACCCCGCGCAGGGTGGTCCCGCCGACCCGGAAGGTCTTGCCCACGAGATGATGGAGGGGCGCGCCGCGCGTGATGATGTTGAAGCGCACGTCCGCGCCGGTGACCTGGATGCCCTGATCGCGGGCGATGGTGTCCATCACCTCCTGCTCGAAGAGGGTGACTTCCCGGTGGGGGCCTTCGTTTTTCGAGAAGGTGCCCTCGCCCTTGGCGTAGCGGTCGCCCTCGACCCCGGCGCCCTCGATGAGGCGGATCTCATCCGGGGATTCCATCGGCGCGGCCGCCGCGGGCGCGAGATGGACCGAAACGACTTCTCCTTTCCACATGATCTACTCTCCCATTCGATCGCCGACGCGGACCCGGCCGCCCGCGACCACCTCGGCGTTCAGGCCCGAGCGGTGGACGAGGGCCTTCACTACCCCCTCGATCTGAACCAAGTTTTGAAAATACCGGCAGGGCTCGTTCAGCCGCACCCCGCGGAAGGTCACGCCGCCCACCTTGAATTCTTTCCCCACGAGGCCCATGAGCTGCACCCCGCGCGTCACGATGTTGCGGCGGCAAAGAACGCCGGGAAGTTCGATGCCGTCATCGCGCTTCAGGGATTCGAGCACCTCGCTCTCGATGAAGGTCACGTGCCGGTGGGGCCCGGCCGCCTTCGAGTGGGTGCCGCTCTCTTTCGCGTAGCGATCCCCCGCGAGGCCGCGCCCCGCGAGCGCCTCCACCTCCTGGAGGTCGGTCATCGCCTCGCCCGCGGCGGGCGCCGTATGGATCGACACCACCTCGCCCTGCCAAGTAGACATCCCCATCTCCTCTCTGCTCCCTCTCCCTTCATTTGGGGTCCCCGCCGAACGAAGTTCGAGCGGGGTGGGGGAGAGGGATGGGGTGAGGGCACACGCAGCTTCCCTCCCCCTGCCCACCCTGGACTACATTTTCTCCCGGATGCGGGAGATCGCCTCGGCATCGCCCGGGAAGCCGGCGCCGTCCAGCTTCGACCAGATCAGCGTCCCGTCGAGTTCGAGCTCGAAGGCGCCGATACGGAAGCGGCGGTCCTTGTTCCCGGCGATCTCGATATCGGGAAATTCTCTTTTCAGCGCCTGAGCCAACTGCTCAAACTGGGGGCCGTAGTTTCACTTCTGGCAGTATTCGACGTGCAATCGCATGGGAGGGCCTCTCCGCTTTTGGAAAAGTGTCTGACAAAAAACCGGCGGTATCCTCTGCCAGGGACGCATTGTCGCACCCAAGCCCAGCGGGCGGCAAGGACGGCTCTGGCGGCATGAACCACACCGGCCGCGCCCTTTTACTTTTTCCCCGCCGCGCACTAGGATTTCCCGGAACCCATCAAACAGAAGAAGGATCGCGCCGTGGGCGTCCCCCCGTTTGAGCTTCTCGAGCCGGAAACCGTCGAGGCGGCGAGCCGCATGCTGGCCGAAAACGGCGCCATCCCCCTCGCCGGGGGCTCGGCCATCATCAACCTCATGCGCCAGCGCATCTTCACCCCCGAGCGTCTCGTCTCCCTCCACCGCATCCCCGGTCTCGCGGAGATCCGCGAGACGGCGGAGGGCGGCCTCTTCATCGGCGCGATGGCCACCCTCCGGCGGATCGAAACCCACCCCATCGTGCGGGAGCGCTACCCCCTTCTCGCCGGGACACTCTCCCAGGTGGCGAACGTGCGCGTCCGCGGGACGGCGACCCTCGGCGGCAATCTCGCGCACGGGGACTACCGCCTCGATCCGCCGGGCGCGCTCATCGCCCTCGAAGCGCGGCTCCGCCTCGGCTCTACGCGGGAAACGCGCGAGATGCCTGTCGCGGATTTCTTCACCGGCTTCTTCGAGACGGCGAAGGCGGAGGACGAGATCATTCTCGGGGTGGAGCTGCCGCCCCCCGCGCCGGGAACTTCCGGCCATTATCTCAAGTACACCGGGCACGCCTCGGCCGAGTGGCCCTGCATGGGGGTGGCGGCGCTCCTGCGAAGGGGGGAGGAGAAAATCATCGAGGACGCGCGCGTCGTCGTGACGGCGGCCGCGGCGATTCCCCTGCTCGTGGAAGGGGCAGGCGATCTCCTCCGCGGGGAGCGGATGACCGAAGCGCTGGCCGCTCAGGTCGGCGGGATGGGCGCCGCGCAGCTCGAACCGATGGACGACGCCAACGGCTCGGCCTGGTACCGCAAGGAGATCGCCCCGGTGCTCATCCGGCGGGCGCTGCTCGCGGCGGCGGAGGGATAACGGAATGGACCCGCGCGAATCGATCGAATGGAGCGTGGTCGGGCACGACATCCCCCGGCTCGATGGACCCGAGAAAGTACGCGGCGAGATCGCCTACATCGGCGACATGGAATTTCCCGGCGCGCTCCACCTCGTCCTTGCGCGGAGCGACCGGCCCCACGCGAAAATTCTCCACATCGACACCGAAGCGGCGGCGGCCGCCCCCGGCGTCATCCGGGTGGTGACGGGAGAGGACATCCGCCGGATGAAGGATGTGGACCCCTGCTTCGGTCCCGCGTTCAAGGATCAGCCCATGCTCGCCATCGGGAAGGTCCGCTACGCGGGAGAGCCCATCGCCGCCGTCGCCGCCGAGAGCAAAGAGGCCGCCGAGGCCGCCGCCGCGCTGATCGATGCCGGCTACGAAGACCTCCCGGCGGTGTTCGGCCCCCTCGAGGCCGCCCGGGAGGGCGCGCCGCTTCTTCACGATGCCCTCGAACCGGTGGGGGCCTTCGCCGACCTCATGTCCCTTCAGGGGAAGGCGAACAGCAACATCTGCACCCACTACAAGCTCCGCCACGGGGACGCCGCGCGCGCCCTCGAAGAAGCCGATCAGGTGTTCGAGGACACCTTCT
>JAQBZT010000298.1 GCA_027622355.1 bacterium
GCCGCCACCTTCGCGAAGGGCACCCCCACCACCTTGCTCACGAAGGGCACCGTCCGGCTCGCCCGCGGGTTCACCTCGAGGATGAACACCTGCCGCTTGTGCACCGCGAACTGTACGTTGATCAGTCCGCGCACCTCGAGCGCGCGGGCCAGTATCCGGGTCTGCCGCTTGATCTCCCCCACCACCTCGGGTCCGAGGGTGTAGGGCGGAAGCGAGCAGGCCGAATCCCCGCTGTGGATGCCCGCCTCCTCGATGTGCTCCATCACCCCGGCGATCACCACCCGCTCCGCATCCGCCACCGCGTCCACGTCCACCTCCACCGCGTCCGCGAGAAAGCGGTCGATCAGCACGGGGCGCTCCTCGGAAGCCTTCACCGCCTCCTTCATGTAGATGGTGAGTTCCTCCGCGTCGTGGACGATCACCATCGCGCGGCCCCCGAGCACATAGCTCGGCCGGATGAGCGCCGGGTAGCCGATCGTCTCCGCCACCTGGAGGGCGGATTCCAGGTTCACCGCCGTTCCCCCCGGCGGCTGGGTCAGGTGCATCCTCCGCAGCAGGCGGTTGAACTGCTCCCGGTCCTCGGTCAGATCGATGCTCGCGGGCGAGGTCCCGAGTATCGGCACCCCAGCCGCCAGCAGCGGCAGCGCGAGGCGGAGCGGGGTCTGCCCCCCGAACTGGACAATCACTCCCTCGGGCCGCTCGCGGTCCACGATGTCCAGCACGTTCTCCAGCGTGAGCGGCTCGAAGTAGAGCCGATCGCTCGTGTCGTAGTCCGTGCTCACCGTCTCGGGGTTGCAGTTCACCATGATCGACTCGAAGCCCGCCTCGGAGAGCGCCATCACTCCGTGCACGCAGCAGTAGTCGAACTCGATCCCCTGTCCGATGCGGTTGGGCCCCCCGCCGAGGATGATAATTTTCTTCTTGTCCGTGGGCGGCGCCTCGTCCTCTTCCTCATACGTCGAGTAGAGATAGGGCGTGAACGCCTCGAACTCCGCCGCGCAGGTGTCCACGCACTTGAAGACCGGCGTCACGCCGAGCTTCTTCCTTGCCGCGCGCACCGCCATCTCGGAGATCCCCTGCCGCCTCGCAATGTCGGTGTCCGCGAAACCGTTTTCCTTGAGGAGTCTCAGGCGCGGCTCATCCTCCAATAACCCTTTGTTTTCAGTCTCTTTTTCGAGATCGACCAGCTCCGCCAGATGATCGAGGAACCACGGGTCCACCGCCGTCGCCGCGCGGATCACCTCCTCGGGAATCCCCTCGCGGAGCGCGCGCGCGATGTGCCAGAGGCGGTCGGGGCCCGGCACATCGAGAGCCTCGCGCACCGCCCGCTCTCTTTCTTCTCCGAAGAGCGCGGCGAACCGTTCCGCCTCCGGGTCCGCGAGGCCGTCCCTTCCGATCTCGAGCGATCGCACCGCCTTCATCAGCGCCTCGCGGAAGGTGCGCCCGATCGCCATCGCTTCCCCCACCGAGCGCATCTGCGTATCGAGCACCGGCGGGGTGCCCGGGAACTTCTCGAAGGTGAAGCGCGGGAACTTCACGACGCAGTAGTCGATCGCCGGCTCGAAGGAGGCCGGCGTCTTGCGCGTGATGTCGTTCGGGATCTCATCCAGCGTGAGGCCGACGGCGAGCTTCGCCGCGATCTTCGCGATGGGAAAGCCCGTCGCCTTGCTCGCCAGCGCGGAAGAGCGCGAGACCCGGGGGTTCATCTCGATCACGATCATCCGGCCGTCCTTGGGATCGACCGCGAACTGGATGTTCGAGCCGCCGCACTCCACCCCGATCTTGCGGATGATCGCCACCGCCGCATCGCGCATCGCCTGGTAGTCGCGGTCGGAGAGCGTCTGCGCGGGGGCCACGGTGATCGAATCGCCCGTGTGGACCCCCATCGCGTCGAAATTCTCTATCGAGCAGATGATCGACACGTTGTCGGCGAGATCGCGCATCACCTCGAGCTCGTACTCCTTCCAGCCGAGGGCGCTCTCCTCGATCAGCACCTGCCGCGTCGGGCTCTCCAAGAGCGCCCACGTGAGGAGCGCCTTGAATTCCTCTTCCCCCCGCCCCCCCGCCCCGCCGCTGCCGCCCAGCGTGAAGGCGGGCCGCAGGATGAGGGGAAAGCCGATCTCCTTCGCGGCCTCTCTCCCCTCCGTCATCGAGGTCACCGTCCGGCTCCTCGGGACATCGAGGCCGATCTCGATCATCGCCCGCTTGAAGAGCTCCCGGTCCTCCGCACACAGGATCGCGGGGAGCTTCGCCCCGATGAGTTCCACCCCCAGCCGGTCGAGCACGCCGCTCTCGGCGAGCGCCACCGTCACGTTCAGCGCCGTCTGCCCCCCCATCGTGGGGAGAAGCGCGTCGGGGCGCTCCTTTTCCAGGATTTCCTCAACGATCTCCGGCGTCACCGGCTCGATGTAGGTCGCCTCGGCCATCTCGGGGTCGGTCATGATCGTCGCCGGGTTCGAGTTGACGAGGACAACCTCGTAGCCCTCCTCGCGGAGCGCCTTGCAGGCCTGCGTCCCCGAGTAGTCGAACTCGCACGCCTGCCCGATCACAATCGGCCCCGCGCCGATCACCATGATTTTCCGCAAATCTTCACGCCGCGGCATAGGCTTCCTTCACGTTCGGGGGCGGTCTCAGGGCTTCAGTATCTTGCTCATGGCTTCAGTATCTTGATGCTGCTCGGAATCCCCACGATGAGCGCGGCCGCGATCACCCACCAGCCGGCGGCCACCCAATCCCCGCCCGAATAGGCCACGATCAGCATCCCCAGCCCCACGCCGAAAAGAAATTTGGCGGCGACGTGGAGATAGAGCAGCGGCACCGGCAGATGGCGGAACCGCGCAATCCACTTCGTATAGATATTCATCTCGTTCTCCTCCCCACAGGCGGCCAAACGTGCCGGAGGGAACATCCCTCTGCAGGGAATATAGGGCGGGGAGGGAAAGAACATTCACGAAGTTTTTCCGCCTTCATTAAGAGCATTCTGGATCGCCCCCAAAACTCCCTCAATGTTCCCCATCACATCGCTGTTCCAGAACCGCAGCACCCGGATTCCCTCATCCGCCAGCGCACGGCTCCGCCCGGCGTCATGCGCTGCCTGCCCTGCCTCCGCGTGCCCGCCGCCATCCAGCTCCACCGCCAGCTTGGCCTCATGGCAGTAGAAATCGAGGACAAACGGGCCCACCGGATGCTGGCGGCGGAAGTGAACGCCCAACTGTTTACGGCGCAAATGCTCCCACAGTTTTTTCTCGGCTTCGGTCGGAGCGCTCCGCAGTTCGCGCGAGCGCTCGCGCCGCTCTTTCGGAAGAGGCGGTTTCCGGGTCATCGCTCCTCATCTCAAACTCCCCCTCCTTCCGGGAGGGCTTATCTTTTGCTCCCCCTCCCTCCGGGAGAGCATCTCTTTTGCTCCCCCTCCCTCCGGGAGGGGGCTGGGGGGG
>JAQBZT010000299.1 GCA_027622355.1 bacterium
TATCCGGGGGCATTCTCCGCTTCTACGGACAGCTGCTGACCGTCATGCCCGGGACCGGCCCCTGCTACAGGTGTCTGACCGGTCCCGCCCCTCTTGAGAGCCGCGCGCCCGATTGTCAGCAGGCCGGTGTGCTGGGCGCGGTGGCGGGATTCATCGGAATGTTGCAAGCTGGTGAAGCCGTGCGGATTCTCTCGGGCATGGCGCCGGCGTACGCGGGCCGGTTTTTTTCGGCGAATCTCTGGGAAGCGAAATTCGAGGCGATCCCGGTCAGGCCGGATCCGGAGTGTCTGGTCTGCGGGGACGCGCCCGTCATCCGCTCGATGGACGCGGCATCTTACCGGAGTGGTTCCGCTGTGCGAGAGGGGGCGATCTCCTCAAGTTGAACTTGTGAGATGGCTGAATGGTGCGAGCCCTTTGATTTAGTCTGCCCACCCTGACAAGGGACGTTTTAAAATGAAGATTTCCACCAAAGGCCGCTACGCCGTCATGGCGATCATCGATCTGGCGCGGCACTCCCAGACCCACCCGATTCCGTTGCCGCAGATATCGGCCCACCTGAACATCAGCCAGCACTACCTCGAGCAGCTCTTCGTCAAGATGCGCCGCGCCAAGCTGGTGAAAAGCACGCGCGGGCCGGGGGGCGGGTATGTCCTTGCGCTGCCGCCCTCGCAGATAACGATGAAGGCCGTCCTTTGCTCGGTGGAAGAGGAGATTCGCCCCGTGGATTGCGGCGAGGCGCCCAAGGCGATGCCCTGTCCCAACATCCCGAGTTGCGGAAGCCGCATGCTCTGGAAGAAGCTCGAAGACGCGATCGACCAGACGCTCAGCGAGACGACCCTCGAAGAGCTCAGCGCCGGGGCCGCGCCCATGGACGGGCAAACCCCCCGCATCCCGAACTTCCAAGTCAGCATTTAGACAATATGCCCCGGACCGCGTTTCTCCCGTTTCCGGGAGGGAAGTGTTTCACGCGGGTCCGCCTTCTCCTGCTCCCGCTCCTTTTCGCGCTTCTTCCTTCGTCCGTTTTCGCGCAGAGCCTTCCCCTCGGGAAGATCCGTCTGCCGCCGGGCTTCCGCATCGAACTCTATGCGGGCGGCATCCCCGGCGCCCGCTCGATGGCGCTCGGGGCGCGGGGCACGCTCTTCGTCGGCAGCCGCAGGGAGGGCCGCCTCTACGCCGTTCTCGATAAAAACCGCGACGACCGCGCCGATCAGGTCATCACCCTGGCCGAGGGCATGTTCTTGCCGAACGGGGTGGCCTACCGGCAGGGGTCGCTCTTCGTGGCCGAGATCAACCGCATCCTGCGCTTCGACCGCATCGAGGATCGGCTCGGGGAAAAGCTCACCCCCGATTTTGCGATCGAAGGCTTTCCCCGCGATCTGCATCACGGCTGGAAGTTCATCCGCTTCGGCCCGGACGGCTGGCTCTACGTGCCGGTGGGGGCGCCCTGCAACATCTGCGAGCCGAAGGACCCCTATGCGGCGATCCACCGGGTGCGGCCGGACGGCTCGAAGGCGGAGGTCTTCGCCCGCGGGGTGCGCAACACGGTCGGCTTCGACTGGCACCCGGTGACGAAAGAGCTCTGGTTCACCGACAACGGAAGGGATCAGATGGGCGACGATCTCCCGCCCGATGAGCTCAACCACGCCCCGCGGAAGGGGATGCACTTCGGTTATCCCTATTGCCACGGGAAGGCGACTCCCGACCCCGAGTTCGGGCGCGGAAAAGATTGCAAGAGCTACACCCCGCCCGCGCAGGAGCTCGGGCCGCATGTGGCTTCGCTCGGCATGCGCTTCTACACCGGAGGGATGTTTCCCCCCGGCTACCGGAACCAGATCTTCATCGCCGAGCACGGCTCCTGGAACCGGAGCACCACGATCGGCTACCGCGTCACCCTCGTGCGGCTGAAGAACGGAAAGGCCGCGGGCTACGAAGTCTTCGCCGAGGGCTGGCTTCAGGATGGAGAGAGCTGGGGCCGGCCGGTGGACATCCTCGTCATGCCCGATGGCGCGCTCCTCGTCTCGGACGACAAGGCGGGGGCCATCTATCGGATATCCTACGTCGGGAAATAAGGTAGTGGGTCAATTTGCACAATGAATCAGCGGTGTCATTCCGAGGGAGCGCAGCGACTGAGGAATCTGCTGTGGAAAAGCAGATTCCTCGCGCCGGGCACCCCGACGAATCGGAGATTCGCGGGAGGCCTCCCACCGGGGACCCCGCCTCCGGCGCTCGGAATGACAAGAAAAACAAGCAAACTGACCCACTGCTGGAAATAACGGCTACAGAAAATCCTTGAGGGCGACCGTCCGGCCGCTCTGCGAGCTTTCGGCCGCCGCGTAGACGGCCGCCAGCGTCTCGAAGGCCACCCGGCCGTCCACCTCGGGGGTGCGATCCGCCCGGACGCACTCGGCGAAATCCTCCAGCGCATCGCGGAACATGTCCCCATCGGGCATCTCGTGCACGGTGTTCTCCCCGAGCGGCTCGCGGTCCACGTGCAGGCGGATGGGCTCGGGCGCCTGGGAGGGATCCCGCCACTGCTGGCCCGTGATGCGGAAGTGGGCGATCGCCTCGGTGCCGTGCACGTTCATGTGGAAGGCCCAGGGGCAGGCCCAGCCGCCTCCCACGTAGGAGAGGGCGCCGCCCTCGTGCTCGAGGATGATCATTGTCGTGTCCTCGATGCCGGACTTGGAGTAGAGCCGCTTGAGGCGGCCGGTGACGGTCTGAATCGGCCCGTGCAGGTAGCGGAAGGTGTCGATGTGGTGGACCGAGAGCTGGATGACGGGTCCCGTCGGGTTGAGGGCGGGGTCGCCGCGCCAGTTGCCGGTAGCGACCTCCAGGCCGCGCTCGGTGCAGAAGTTGCTCTCGCTCATGGAGATATCGCCAAGCTCGCCCGCGTCGATCAACTCCTTGAGGCGGCGGGAAACGGCCAGGCGGCGCGCGCTGTGGCCAATGGCCAGGCGGGTGCCGGCCCGCTCGACCGCCTCGACGATCTTCTTGGCATGGTCGAGATTGTGCGCTATCGGTTTTTCGCAGTAGACATGCTTGCCCGCCGCCGAAATCGCCTCGATATGCTCCATGTGATTGTAATTCGGCGTCGTGACGATGACGGCCTCGACTTCATCGTCATTCAAAAGGGCCTCGAAGCTCTCCGCCTCGCGCGTGCCATAGCGCTCCTTGAAATTGGCTCTTTTCCCGGGGGTGCGGCTGAAGCAGGAGACCAGCTTGATTTTGCCGCCGCGAAGCGCGGCATCGGCCAACACGTTCGCCCAGCGCCCCAGGCCCATTGAAGCGACACGCACAGGTTCAAAAGACATGATGTGCTCCTAAGAATAGTTTAATAGAGCGTACTTGAAATGAATCGTCCGCCGGTCGAATGGGGAACTTGAATGGGGGCGACTTTATCATTTGTCGCGCATG
>JAQBZT010000300.1 GCA_027622355.1 bacterium
CAGCGGAGAAAGCTGCTGATGCGGGCGGCTTTTTGATTTCCCAGCCCCGCGGGGCGGACCGCCTTCGCGATGGCGGAGGGCGGCGCATCCGCCACGGCGTCCCAGCCGGGAAAGCGGGTTTTCAGGCCTTCAAAGGCGAGATCGCGATTGTGGTCGGTCGTGCTCTGGGAAAGCAGGGTGCTGATGAAGGCATCGAGAATGTCGGCGCGCGCCGGCCGCTGCGGGATGCCGAAGCGCTCCCGGAGTCCATCGGCCACGCGCAACAGCTTTCTCCGCAAATCGGCACTGCGGTTGGAGGAGGGCACGCTGGTCTTTCCTCGCGCATTCGGGTAGGGGCCGCGGTTCGCCCGGCGGCCCTCATGCGCAAATTAGAGGATGGATCGGGAGGGATGCAAACTTCCTAGAAGTAGAGAAAAGCCGGAGGGGCCGAGGGGAAGCGGGCACCCTCGGCCGAGATGTTCCGCAAACCGGGCACGGGCAGGGATGCGGGAGCCTCCGCAGGGCGGCGGATATTCTTCGGGGGCGGCGGAGCGATAAGGCGGACAATCGGCCCGGGCGTCTCCCCTTTCCGGGTGTTTTTGTAGGCCTCGTGAACCCGCTGGAGGCCCCGGTATTCGCGGATGACCTTCCACACGTATCTTCTGGTTTCATCGTACGGCGGCATTCCCCGGTAGCGCTTCACCGTCTCGGGCCCCGCGTTGTAGGAGGCCAGGGCGAGCCAGAGGTTCCACCCGTGCCGCTGGAGAAGTATTTTGAGATAGCGGGTTCCTCCCTCGATGTTTTGCTGGATGTCGAAGGGATTTTGCACGCCCAGGTGACGGGCCGTGATTCCGTTGATTTGCATCAGCCCCATCGCCCCGCGCCGGGAGACGGCCTTGGGGTTACAGTTGCTTTCCACGCGTATCACGGCCTGGATGAGGAGGGGGTCGATTTTGTGGATCGAGGAGAAATAATGAATGTTCCAGTAGATGTCGTCGTCAGGGTGAAGTGCCAATCTATCGTTTAAAATCAACGAGTTGGGAGAGAATAATTCCGCCTCTGGGGGGTTGCCTCCGGGTCCGGGGATGCGCGCGGCCGAGGTTGGCTCCGGCACCTCACCGCCGGTTGAGGCGAAAAGTATGCTGCCGAAGGGAGAGTAGGCGGTCACGGCCGCCAGAATGGAAAGCGCGGCCAGCGCCCTCCGCGCGTCTCGCCAGATGTGCTTCTGCCCTCTTGGAAACGGGGAGAGATTCTCCAGAAATATGAGGCCCAGATAAATCGCAACAAGGGCGATGAATATCGTCAGAGGCATCAATTTTTCTCACACGGGCGATGGGTGAAGTAGGCGGTATTTCCAGTGGTGTTTCAAAAGAATTGCTTCCTCGCCCCACGCGGGAAGCAGATGAGGGAGGGACCGTTCGGCCCTTCCCGGAAGCGGGAGCAGGAGCCTCCCTAACTTCCAATTATGAAACTAGAGGAAAAATGTGACGCAAGCAACACAAAAAGTGCCGATTGGATCACAGGTTTTCCAGAATATCGGGTAACGCATTGAAAATGCGGTCGGGATCGGATTTCTCCAATTCCGCCTCCGGGGTGTAGCGGCTGCGGACTGCCCAGGCGCCCACGCCCGCGGCCTTGGCCGTTGCCACATCGATCGGGGTGTCCCCGACCAGGACGGCATCTTCAGGGCGGATGTTCAAATCGGCGAGGGCGGCAAAAACCATGGCCGGATTGGGCTTGGGCGGAATGCCCTGCTGGTTCGCGTAGACCACCTGCATTTTGCTCAACAATCCGAAGTGCTCGAGCTGGCGAAGGCAGTAGTTCCGGCTCTTGTTGGTGACGCAGGCGATCGCGAGGCCGCGCTTTTCGACGGCCTCTAGGGTTTCCGGCACTCCGGAGATGAGTTCCGTTCCGGTGAGAAAGTGCGACTCGTAGTGGGCGCGGTAGATGCGGCAGGCCTCCTCCGCCACTTTTTCCCCCCAGAGTTCGGTAAAACGGTTCTCCAGGGTGGGGCCGATGGAGGCGAGGATCTCCTTGTTCGACATCTCGGGTTTTCCGAGGTCCCGGCAGGTCAGTTGCATGCAGCGGGCGATGCCCGCATAGCTGTCCACCAGGGTTCCGTCGTGGTCGAACAGGACGGCGCGAATCGGCACAGTGTTACTCCCGGAGTGAAAGCCGAATGGGGAGGATTTCCGCGTGATAGAATGGGCACAGCCACAAAGGGCCGCACTTTCGCCAAACTTCGGCCGAACCATAACATTGCGGAAAAAAAGATGAAACAGGACAACGCGTTTGCCATCCCGCCGGATTCGCCGAAGGGGCGCGTCCTCGCCGAGAAGATGGACCTCCTGGGCCTGGAGGTGGGGGCGCTCGAAGCTTTTTGCGAGACGATGGGAGAGCCGACCTACCGCGGCCGGCAGCTTTTCTCCTGGATCTACGAGAAGGGCGTGTTCGACATCACCCAGATGACCGATCTGCCCCTGGATTTCCGGGGCCGGCTGGCGGGGTACGCGCGCGTCGGCCATCTCCAGCCGGATGTGGCGGGTGCCGATGCGGAAGGGACCCAGAAGATCATCTGGCGGCTTTGTGATGGCGTCCGGGTGGAGAGCGTCCGGATTCCCATGTCCCGCCCGGATGGCCCGCGGCGCTGGTCGCTCTGCATCTCCACCCAGGCCGGATGTGCCATGGGATGCGTCTTTTGCCTCACGGCGAAGATGGGTCTTGTGCGCCAGCTCTCCGCCTTGGAAATCGTGGCCCAGTTCCTGGCCGCGAAAAACCTGCTTCCCGAAGGCGGCCGGTTTCACAACGTCGTTTTCATGGGGATGGGCGAGCCGCTCGATAATTTCGAGGCGGTCTGCCGGGCGGCGCGGATTTTGACCCACCCGCTCGCCGCCGGTGTCTCGCCCCGGCGCCTGACGGTTTCCACCGTGGGGGTGGCTTCGCGCCTTGCGGACTTCGTCCGCGAAGTGCCGGGTGCCGGTGTCGCCGTTTCGCTGAACGCCTCGGATGAGGCGACGCGCAGCCGCCTGATGCCGGTGAACCGCAAGTGGAGCCTCGCGCACCTGCTCGATGTATGCCGGGATCTGCCGGTGGCCGAGCGCGACCGGATCACGTTCGAGTACGTTCTTCTCGGCGGCGAAAACGACAGCGAGGCGGACGCGCGCCGCCTGTGCCGCCTTTTGGGCGGAATCCGCTGCAAGGTGAACCTGATTCCCTGGAATCCCTTTCCCGGAGCTCCGTTTGTGCGTCCCGCCGGGGAGCGCGTCGCCGCCTTCCGGGAGATTCTCCTCCGCTCCGGCCTGACGGCCACCGTGCGCTACAGCAAGGGGGTGGAAATCGGGGCCGCGTGCGGACAGCTGGCGGACGCGGCCCGGCTCCGCGAAAAAGGGTTTCCCCTCGCCGGGGGCACCCTGCGCGCGGCGCCGCCC
>JAQBZT010000301.1 GCA_027622355.1 bacterium
TGCGCAGGACATCGTTCAGGATGTCTATGTCCGGGCCCTGCGTTTTTACCGGCAGTTTCAGCCGGGGACCAACATTCGTGCCTGGCTGTTCAAAATTCTCCGGAATACCTATATCAACCGCTTCCGCCGCAATGCCAGGACGCCCAGCCAAGTCGGCTTCGAGGATTTCGAGCACCAACCCATGGATGCGGAGATTGGACCCGGACGCCCGCACAACGAGGGGCCGGAGGCCGAGTTTTTCAGCCGCCAGACCCTCGGGCAGATTGAGGAGGCCTTGGTTTCCTTGCCCGAGAAATTCCGGCAGATCGTCATCCTTTCGGATGTGGAGGGGTTCTCCTACAAGGAAATTGCCGATATCGAGGACTGTCCGCTGGGAACGGTGATGTCGCGCCTCTACCGGGCGCGCCGGATGCTGAGGGATAAGTTATCTGAAAACAGTGACTTTCAAGAGTAATGGATTTTCTTTCCGGAACAAGGACAATTGTATACATTTTCCCAGAATCTTGAGAAATTATTTTTGTTTCATGTTGTTGTAAATTTATGAGGGCGGGGAGATGAGATGAAGGGAATCCCCTTGAAAATAAAAGATTTTTTGAATTTCAAGTCATTGGGTGCGCCGAATCTGATAACGGTTGTTTCTGGAGAGAAGGTCTAGGCCATGAATAAAGGCGATGTATTCCGCTATATCGACGCCTATGTAGACAATGAGCTCGACGTCAAGGACGCGCTGGAGGTCCAGGGCTGGATCGAGCGCGATGCGTCCTGCCGTGCGGAGTACGAGCGTGTCGCCGCCCTGAAAAGGGCGCTTTTCGGCAACTTGGGCGGCCCGGCTCCTCCGGCGCCCGAGTTACTGAAGAAGCGGATTCAGAAAACGCTCCGCAGCGAGCGGGTCCGCCAGATCCCCTGGCTCCGTCCGGCGCTGGCCGCCGCCGCGGCCCTGGTGCTCGTGGTGTTCGGGGTGAACTTCTACCAACGGGCCCTGTCCGTTCCCCAGGCCATGGTTGCCGACACGATGATGATCTACCGCGTTGAGGTGGGAAATCCGCTCGAGGTGCAATCGGGCGATATCCGCAGGGTGGCGGGTTGGCTCCAGCAGAACTTTCAGCAGGAGATTCGGCCCATTGCGTTCGAGGGAAGCCAGGCGACGATTTTGGGGGCTCGTCTGTGCCCCTTTGGCGGACAAAAAGGGGCTTTTGTCCGCTACCGCAGAAGTGATGACCGTGATATGGCCCTGTTCATCGGAAGAAGCGACGGAATGCCCTATAAGTTGCCAATGTTCCCCAGCCTGCGGGTGAAGGGCCAGGACATCTATCTTGCCAAGAGCGGGGGTTTCCGCCTCGTTTTCTGGGAAAAGGGTGTGTGGTTTTACGCCCTGGTCCTGGAGGGGGAAATGGACAAGGAGGGGGTCAGGAAGATGCTGGGACAGGGATCGTTCGTTCTGGCGAGGCAATCTAGCGAGGCAATTTTTTAGAGGTCCGCCCACCAATTCGCGAACGAAAAGCTTTGGCTGAATCCCAAGGCCCCGCCCCGGCATTTCGCTCTGCCGGGGCTTTTTTGTCGCCGGCGACACCAATGGGTGGAATGCGCTTTTCATTGAGCAGGGGGAAAGTATATCCTGTGAGTGCCGTCTGATATTCAGGGGTTTACCATTATTTTTCATCGACAATGAGGCGAAAATGATATCCAGGCTCTTGGTTCTCATTCTTCTCATGCCCGGTTTGGCCTACGCCGCCGAAACGGTGGACCGCACCGTCCTCAAGCACTTTGAATCGGTATTCACGGAAATCGCGCAAAACGTCAAACCGACGGTGGTCAGCATTCAGGCCGAAACCACGGGCGGAAGATTCGAGCGACGGAGTCATCCCGGGGGGCCGGGCCCAGGCCCGGATGTCCCGCGGTTTTCCTCCGGCTCCGGCGTCATCATCTCGCCGGATGGCCTCATTCTCACGAACAACCATGTCGTGGAGAGTGCGCGTCGCCTTCGCGTCCGCCTCTCCGACAACACGTCCTACCTTGCCGAAATCGTCGGGACGGATCTTTATACGGATCTGGCCCTGATCAAAATCAAGCCCAAGCGCCCGCTTCCGACAGCGAAGCTGGGTGACAGCAACAAGGTCAAGGTCGGGCAATGGGCAATTGCGGTGGGCGATCCGTTCGGAATTGCCCGAACGTTTACCGTGGGCTTCGTGAGCGGTCTGGGCCGCACGGGTGTCGGCATCGCGCGGTATGAGAATTTTATCCAGACGGACGCCGCGATTAACCGGGGGAACAGCGGCGGCCCGCTGATCAACATTGATGGCGAGGTGATCGGGATCAATACGGCGATTCCCTCCCCGGGCAGCGGGCTGGGCTTCGCCATTCCCATCAACATGGCCCGTGAGGTGGCGGCGAATCTGCGCCGCCAGGGGACGTTCCCGCGGGGCTACCTCGGGGTGGCCATACAGCCGGTGGCCTCCGAAATGGCGGAGCTGCTCGGGCTGTCGCAGACAAGCGGCGTTCTGGTCGGGAATTTGCTCCCGGACGGCCCCGCCGGCTCCGCCGGCATCCGGACGGGCGATGTCATCGTCGGGCTCGACGGGAAAAAGGTGCTGGACCCGACGCACCTGCAACGTCTCATCGGCTGGACGCCGCCGGGGCAGCCTGTCAGCGTTGATGTTATCCGCGGCGGCAAGAAAATGCGTATGAAGGTCACGCTTGCGAAGCTTCCCGACACGGAGCCGCGGCCTTCTCGCCCGCAGCGCACCGAGGAGGAGGTCTCGCCTTATGGAATGAATCTGGAGAATCTCACCCCCGATCTCGCGAGTAAGAACCAACTCGCCTCCAGCAAGGGGATCTTGGTCTCCGGGGTGAAGACGGGGAGCCGGGCCTACCGGGACGGCATCCGCCCCGGGATGGTGTTGCGGCAGTTGACCTACAAGGGAAAGGGGCCGGGCCGGGCGCTTGTTCGGGTGGCCATCGCCGCCCTCGAGGATTTCGAGAAAGCCCTGGAAAATATTCAGAAGGGCGAAAACGCCTTGGTACAAGTCGTGCGCGGCACCCCGCGCGGTGAGCGCACATTCTTTTTGGTCATGCGCAGTATTCGAATGCAGTAGGGAAAAACGAGACGTTCTTTCGCCGCCAGATAGGGGCATTGCGCGCAATGCGAATTTTCCGTTTGCAAGGACTTGTCCGCACGGCGGGGAAATTAATCTCCCTGGCCGTGATCTCTATTTTTTTGGCGGGCACCGCCTTTGGCGCCAGCGCCGCCCCGGCCTCCGAGATACGGACCCTTCTCCCCAAGGATGGCATTCCCGCCATTGACGATCCCAAGTTCACATCGGCCAAAGAGGCCGACAAGTTCATGCGGCCGGACGAGATGGTCCTCGGGG
>JAQBZT010000302.1 GCA_027622355.1 bacterium
CGCCGCGAAAAAGGACGCTTTCAGGTGCGCGAAAAAGGCCTCGGTCGGCGAGAGAAAGACCAGCTTCTGGCCCGCTACGGGCCTTTGGGCGATCGCGAGCAGCTGGGCGGAGAAATAGTAGGTGATGAAGAAGATCACAAGCACCGTGCCCAGGATCCACAGGAGCCGGTTGCGGAGCTCGGTCAGATGCCCGGTGAGGGGCATGGAACTTTCGGAGGAGTCCTTCTCGTCGGTCACGATGCCGGTTTCCCTTTTTCGCTGACATCGGAGGGGGTGGCCTCCTCTGCGGATGCGGCCTCATCTGCAGATGCGGCGGTGCCGCCTGTGCCGCTCGCCGGGCTGTCCGGAGCGGCTGTGTCGTTCGGTGGGGATACAGCGGCGCTTTTATCGCTTTCGCTCTCTTCGGTGCGCGAGGCCGGATGAGGTTCATAGTCGGTTTCGTCGAGACTGATGCTGTCCTGGAGGTCGGAGGTGGCACGCTTGAAGTCCCGCAGGCTCCGCCCGATGGATTTCGCGACCTCGGGCAGGCGCTTGGGCCCGATGACAATTAGGGCCACCACCAGGATAACGATCAGCTCGGTCATGCCAATGCTTCCGAACATGGTCCCCTCGATTTGGGTGAAAACGCTCACCGGGTTATACCAAATCAGATGGTCCGGGTGAATGGCCTGCTCTTCGGGGAAAAGGGGCCGGGTCCGTGCCGGGAGGTTGCGGGGCGGGTCCGGCTCTGAAAGGATGGTGAGCCGCCCCGAAAGTGCCTGCCTGGTGGAGGAAATGGCATGTGGGATGTGTCCATCCGTCCGCTTCTCCTGGGGATTCCCACGGGACTGATCTTCGGGTTCGTGCTCCAGCGGGGCCGATTTTGCATGTACACCGCCTTTCGGGATTTGTTTCTCGTGGGGGAGAGCCCCCTCTTCCGGTCCTACATTCTGGCTCTTCTTGTCCAGATGGTGCTGATTCACGCGCTCGCGGCCTTCGGTTTTCTCGTGGTCCAGCCCTTCGCTTTCGTCTGGCTGGGTGCGGTGGTCGGCGGATTCATCTTCGGGGTGGGCATCACGCTGGCCGGGGGATGCGCTTCGGGGAGCTGGTACCGAGTCGGGGAGGGCATGGTGGGTTCCTGGCTGGCCGTCATCGGCTTCGGGCTCGGGGTGGCGGCGACGTTTTGGGGGGTACTCTACCCGGCGGGGCGCGCGTTGCGGCAGTACGTGGCGCCGGCCGGAGTGACGAGCCTGGCGGGGATGGCGGGCTTGCCGGCCTGGGCGGGCGTGCTCGTCTTCCTGGCCGTGGGCGGTTTTTATCTCTCCCGCGCCCCGCGGACGAGAACCTTTACGGGTTGGTCCTGGCGGACGACGGGGGTGGCGGTGGGCCTGGTGGCGGCGGGCGCCTGGGTCACATCGGAAATGGTGGGGCGTCATTTCGGTCTGAGCATGACGGGTCCCTCCGGGCGTCTTTTCCGGTATGCGGCGACCGGGGAGAGCGCGATGCTCGGCTGGGGGGTGTGGATGCTCATCGGGGTGCCGGCGGGCGCCCTCGCCAGCGCGGTCCTGGCGGGAGAGTTCAAATGGCGCGCCCCCGAGCCCCGGCGGATGGCCATGCAGTTCGCCGGGGGAATCTTGATGGGATTCGGTGCGGCCACCGCGGGCGGGTGCAATATCGGCAATAGTCTCACCGGCCTGGCGACGCTTTCGACGGGAAGTCTGGTGGCGACGGTTTTCATTATGCTCGGCTGCTGGGCGGGGACTCGGGTATTTTTTGGAGGGGCGAGGTGAGCGTCCCGGGGCGGGGGATGGGGTTAAATTTTTGTTTTTTAAATAGTTAGCCCCTCGCCGTCTTTCTTTTGAACAGGGCGGCGGAATCTGTTATTCTTCGCTCCGTTAATTCCAACGCCCTTCCGATGGGTGTTTTTCGGGGGCTCGCCGAAATCCGGGCCCGGTTAATCGGGTCCCGCCTGCAACGCGAATTGGAAGAGGGTAGAACCGTTTCCTTCAGTGAACTGGCAGATCAACTATTTAAAATAAACGGTTTGAGCGAAGAGGTTTCGCGGGAGATCCTGGAGCCCCTTCTCCGTTCAAGCGCCCTGTTCATCGAGGATGGGCCGGGGTGCTGGCAGATCCCCTCGCGTCTCCCTTCCCTGACTTCATTCTTGCCGGATACGACGTTTGCGGTCGTGGACATCGAAACTACCGGCGGGCGGCCGCCCCAGCACCGGATCACCGAGATCGCGGCGGTGAAGGTACGCGCCGGCGAGATCGGTGAGGAGTTTCACTCCCTCGTCTCTCCGATGCGGGAGATCCCCTGGAACGTGGTTCGCCTCACGGGTATCACCGACGAGATGGTCGCCCAGCAGCCGGGTGTCCGGGATGTTCTCCCGGCTTTCCTCGATTTTGTGGATGGGTGCGTGTTCGTGGGGCACGGGGCGACCTTTGACCATCTGTTCATCCACTACTTCGCCCGCGAAGTGCTTGAGCGTGAATTCGACCCGGCCGTGCTCTGCACCTTCAAGCTGGCCCAGCGTCTGCTCCCCTCCCTGGGGCGGTACAATCTGGGGGAGCTCTCCACCTTTCTCGGGATCGGGGAGGATGATCGCCACCGTGCATTGGGCGATGCGCGGGTGACGGCCGAAGTGTTGCTCCGGTTTTTGATGATGCTTCAGGTGAGCGGACTTCAGGGGATAGAGAAAGTTTTTTCTTTCCAGGAACCTCCCCCCCCGGAAGAAGAGCCGGCGCTGGTCGAGGGCATCTTACTCACCCCCGCGGATATCGGGGCGCTCCCTTCCTGCCGGGGGGTGTTCCGCCTGCTGGATGCAGCGGGAGAGACCGTATACGCGACCAAGGCGGGCGATATCCAGCGCGCGGTAAAAGAGATTTTTTATCCAAAGAACAAATCCGCGGCGCGGTTCGCCGAGAAGCTCCGCGCGGTCCACCGGGTGGAAGCTCTCCCGTCCGAGAGCGAGTTGGGGATGTCTATCGAGGCCGTCCGTTCCATGCGCGACTCCAGGATAAGGAACGGCCACCCGTTGGGGGGGACACAGAATTTTTTGAAGATAGAGGTGGTTCGGAAGTACCCGCGCGTCATGGCGGCGGGCCGCTTCCTGCCCGACGGGAGCGCCTATTACGGCCCCTTCCGGAAGCAGGCCCAACTGCGCGATCTGCTCGAGGTGATTCTCCGGCTGTTTCCCCTGCGGCTCGCCCCGGAGCGGGGGGAGGAGGCGAAAAAGGAGGAAAAGGACAAAAGACCCTTGCCGGATGTTTCGCCGAAACTCTACGGCCGGATGGTCGAGGCGCTTCAGGATTTCCTCGAGGGGCGCCTGCGCCGCCGGGGGGAGCAGGAGCTGG
>JAQBZT010000303.1 GCA_027622355.1 bacterium
GCCAAAGAGGCCGACAAGTTAATGCGGCCGGACGAGATGGTCCTCGGGGTCAGCATCAACGGGGACAGCCGGGCCTACTCCATCCCCCTGCTGAGCTCGCACGAAATCGTGAACGATGTGGTGGGGGGGCGGAAAATCGCCGTCACCTGGTGACCCCTCTGCTATACGGGCATCGTGTATGACCGAATGCTAGAAGGCAGGGAGTTGACGCTGGGGGTTTCGGGGAAGCTCTGGAAAAACTCCCTCATCATGTACGACCGCCAGACGGACACCCTGTGGAGCCATCTGCTGGGCGAGGGCCTGGTCGGCCCCCTGAAGGGAAAGCGGCTCACCGTTCTCCCCACCGCCGTTTTCATCACCTACAAGGAATGGAAACAGCTCTACCCGGACACCAAAGTATTGGACAAGACAAAAATCGGCGGCGGTCGGGCGCTCTTCGGCAGATATTCCAGCGATCCGTATGAGGGCTACTACTACAGCCGCCAGACCGGCGTGATCCCCCAGAAGTACCGGGACAGCCGCCTGCATCCCAAAACCTATGTCGTGGCCGTCGCGCTCGATAATCCGGGCGGCGCCGGGAAGATCGCCAAGGCCTATCCCTTCGCCGACCTGAACCGCGCAGGGGTGGTCAACGACACATTCGCGCTCCAGGAACTTCTCGTGACCTACTGCGAGAGTGGAAAGAGCGGCGTGGTGTTCGACCGGAAGCTCGGGGGGAAACCCCTCACGTTTGAAATCCTTCCGGGCGATAAGGGAGCGGAAAAAGGCTGCGGGTTGATGCGCGACAAGGAAACGGGTTCGCTCTGGCGCCGGATGACGGGAGAGGCCATCGAGGGTGCGATGAAGGGGAAGAAGCTCTCCCGGGTTCCCAGCACGCTTTCGTTCTGGTTCGGGTGGAAGGATTATTACCCAAAAAGCGCGATTTACCGGCACGCAAACTGACAGCCTGCCTGTCGGCCGTGCTCCTCTTTGCGTCCGCCCGCTTTCCTGATAGAAGATAAGACTTCATTTTGCATAGGAAACGCTCCCGCGATGCGAGGAGCGTTTTCCATGTGCCGCTCGCCTGGAGAAGATGCCCGTGAGCCCCGTTATTTTTCAGCTCGGTCCCTTTGTGCTTCGGTGGTACGGACTCATGTATGTGGTCGCCGTCCTGGTGGGCGCCCGCCTCGTCCGGAAAGAATCCGAGCGCCGCGGCCTGCCCATCACCGCGGACGAGATCATGAACTTCGCGCTGATCGTCATGTTCGCCGGTATCCTGGGTGGCCGGATCTACTACGTCATCTTCAATTGGGATTTCTACGGAAAGAACCTCGGCGAGATCGTTCAGATCTGGCACGGCGGACTGGCCATCCACGGCGGAATGGTCGGCGGGGTGTTGGCGGGCCTCATCTACCTGAACCGGCATCCGGTTTCGACCTGGGATTTCGCCGACGCCGTGGCGCCCGCCGTCATGCTGGGGCAGGTCTTCGGCCGCTTCGGCAACTTCATGAACGGGGATGCCCACGGGATGCCCACGGCGCTGCCCTGGGGGGTGGTCTTTCCGGCGGAGAGCATCGCCGGCCGCCAGTTTCCGGGAATACCGCTCCACCCGGTCATGATCTACGAGCTGCTGCTGAACCTGCTGTGGTTCTTCCTCCTGCGGCGGCTCCGTCTGTGGAACCACCGGCCGGGCTTTCTCTTTTGTCTCTATTTTATCCTGTACTCCATCGGACGCGCCGCCGTGAGCGGATTCCGGGCGGACAGCCTGTGGATGGGCCCCGTGCGGGCCGCCTACGTGGCGAGCGCCGTTCTCATCGTCATCTTCGGCGGAATCATCCTGAAGAAGCGTCTTTGGACTTCCGATTCGGTTGCGGCTTCATCGTAGCCCGATCCTCTCTTTTTTCCTCATTTATCAAGGAGCGAAAGACCATGGGCTGGAGAATCGTCGATCTCTCGCAGGAAATTTTCAACGGGATGCCCGTCTATCCCGGCCACCAGCGCACCGCGCTCTTTCCCAACAAGACCCACGAGGAAACCTCCTACGCCTACAAAGACTCCCCCTCGGGCCACACCTCCACGACGAACACCATCATCATGAGCGATCACGGCCCGACTCATGTGGACGCCTTCGTGCACATCGACAAAAAACCCGGCGCCGAGAGCATCGATCAGATGGGGCTCGAATGGTTTTTCACCGAGGCCATCTGCCTCGACCTCTCGAAGTTCTGCAACACCGACGCCTGGATGACCCCCGAGGACCTCGAAGAAGCCTGCAAGAAGGCGAGCCTCGAGGTTCCCGCCAAGGGCGCCGTCCTCATCTGGACGGGCCACTACGAGGCCAACTACGGGGGGGACTTCAACACCTGGCTCTACAAGTATCCCGGCCTGAACGAGGCGGCGATGAACTGGCTAGCCGACAGGGGCTGCATCAACGTCGGCATCGACTCCCCGAGCGTGGACTCCTCCCTGGCGATGAAGGACCGCGGCTACTGGGCGCATAAGGTCTGCCGCGAGCGCAAAGTCACCAATGTCGAGAATCTGGCGAACCTGAAGGAAGTGGCCGGGACGAAGTTCATCTTCTCCTGCCTGCCCCTCAAGATGCGCGGCGGCACGGGCTCGCCCGTCCGGGCGGTGGCGATTTACATGGAGTAGGGTCTAGAACGCCCCATCGAGTTTCCGCCGGAGCCAGCCGCTGAAAAGGTCCACCGCGCTCACGAGAATGAAGATCGCGGCGATGAGGGTGACCAGCCGGTTTTCCAGGAAGAGCGAGAGGGAGATGTGCATCTGCTGGCCGAGCCCTCCGGCTCCCACAAAGCCCAAAATGGCCGCCGCCCGGATGCTCACCTCCCACCGGTAGAGGGTGTAGGCGATGAGCTGGGGCCAGGTCTGGGGCAGGGCCGCGTAGAGGAAGGCCGAGGCGCGCCGCCCGCCCGAGGCGCGGATGGCCTCGATGGGACCCGGCCGGACGCTCTCCATCGCCTCGGCGTAGAGTTTTCCCAGCACACCGCCGTTGTGGATCCCCAGCGCCAGCACCCCGGCGAAGGGCCCGAGCCCGACGATGAACACCCAGATGATCCCCCAGACGAGTTCCGGGATGGTGCGGAAGAGGTTCAGCGCCATTCGGCTTGCCACCAGAAGCGCGTTTCGGCCCGCCGAGCGCTGCATCCCCTTGTTTTCGACCTCGCCGCCCCCGCCGAGAATCTCCTCCGAGGTGGCGAAATAGAGCAGTGCCCCCCCGATGAGGACAGAGAGCGCCGCGCCCGCGATGGATATCGCCAGCGTCTCCAGCGTGGCCCAGGCGACGAGGTGGAGAAACTCCCCATCGGTCGCCGGCG
>JAQBZT010000304.1 GCA_027622355.1 bacterium
GGCCTCGCCCGCGGCATCGACACCGAGACCCACCGCGGGGCCCTTGAGGCAGGCGGCCGGACGATCGCCGTCCTCGGCTGCGGCCTGGGGGAGCAGTACCCCGCCGAAAACGAGGAACTGCGCCGTGAAATCGCCCGGCAGGGCGCCGTGATCTCCGAATTCCCCTGGGAGATGCGCCCCTATCCCCAGAACTTTCCCCGGCGCAACCGCCTCATCAGCGGCCTCGCGCTCGGCACCCTCGTCATCGAGGCCTCGCTGCGGAGCGGGGCCCTCCTGACCGGCCGGCTGGCCCGCGAGCAGGGCCGCGAGCTCATGGCCCTCCCCGGCTCCATCGAGACGGGCCGCAGCGCCGGCAGCCACCACCTCATCCGCGAGGGGGCGCATTTGGTCGAAAAAACCGAGGACATACTTGACGCGCTCCCCGATTTTGTTCAGAAGGCTCTGGGCGGCGCGGTGGCCAAGCCCCGCACGGCGGCGGACCCGCCTGCATCGCTGCCCGCCCTGCCGCCCGAGGAGGCGGCGCTCATCCCCCTCCTCGATCAGGGGGAAACCTCAATTGAGGAGCTGAGCCAGGCCAGCGCCCAGAGACCCGAACTTGTTTCAGGCGCGCTCCTCAGCCTCGAGCTGAAGGGCTTGGTGCGGCAAACGGCCGGCGGCCGCTTCGAGCGTGCCAGATAGGAGAGAGGCCCCGTGCGGGAAAAGATGTTCGCCATGATCCGGATTCTCGTCGAAAAGGCCCTTGAGGACCGGAGCCTTCTCTCCGACGAGCGGGAGATGACCGCCCTGCTGGAGAGCCGCGGGTATTCCCAGGAGGAGATTTACGATGCCGTCTCCTGGCTCCAGCAGATTCATGGCGACTGGAGCGGCGGCGAAGAGGCACTCCGCACGGAAAGACGCAAAAGGTCCATCCGTGTCTTTCATCCGGAGGAGCGCCTGGCCTTCTCCCCGGCCGCCCAGGGGCTCGTTCACCGACTCTACGCCCTCGGGGCGCTCGACGATCACCTGCGCGAGGAAGTGCTTCAGCGGTGCATCGATTTGACCGATGAGGAAATTGACGCCGAGACAGTAAAAACCGTAATCCTTCTGGTACTTTTCAAGGAGAATCGCGACGTGTTGGGTGAAGACATCCAGAGCTTGCTCCGAATCGATACCACCCGCCTTGTGAACTGAGTTCATGCTGGAAAAGAAAACCACCAAGAAAATGAGAACCCGGACGAAAAAGAAGACGTCCTCCCGCAAGGCGGCGAAGGCGGAAAATGCGCCGAAACTCGTCATCGTCGAGTCGCCGACGAAGGTGAAGACGATCTCGAAGTTTCTCGGGTCCGACTACACCATCATCGCCTCGAGGGGCCATGTGCGCGATTTAAAGAAAACCGGCGAACGGCGCATGGGCATCGACATCGAGAACGACTTCGCCGCCGACTACGGGGAAATCGCCACCAAGAAAAAGACCATCGACGAACTGCGGCGGGCGGCCCGCTCCGCCGAGGAGATTTATCTCGCCCCCGACCCCGACCGCGAGGGAGAGGCAATCGCCTGGCACATTCAGGAGCTGATCCGCGGAAGCCAAAAAGCCAACAAGGTCTACCGCATCTCCTTCAACGAGATCACACCGCGGGCCGTCCGGGAGGCTCTCGACCATCCCGGCGAGATCGATCAGCGCAAGGTGGACGCCCAGGAGACGCGCCGCAAGCTCGACCGCATCGTCGGATTCAAGCTCTCTGGTGAAATCCTCTGGGACAAGGTGGCCTTCGGCCTGAGCGCCGGGCGGGTGCAGTCCGTGGCGCTTCGCCTCATCTGCGAGTGCGAAGATACAATCGAGGCCTTCGAGCAGGTGGAGTACTGGTCCATCACCGCCCACCTCGAAAAACCCGGCGCCGCCCCCACCTTCGAGGCCAAACTCTACCGCGTGGACGGAAAAGAACCCGAAATCCCGAACGAGGAAACGGCCCGCCGCCTCGCGGACATCATCGAAAGGGCCGACCTCGGAGTCGGCAAGGTCGAGAGAAAAGAGCGGCGCAGGCGCCCGCCCGCCCCCTTCATTACCAGCACCCTTCAGCAGGAAGGCTCCACAAAACTCCGCTACGGCGCCAAGCGCACCATGTCGATCGCCCAGTCCCTCTACGAGGGCGTGAACCTCGGCAAGGCGCTCGGGACAGCGGGGCTCATCACCTACATGCGGACCGACTCCGTCCGTCTCGCGAACGAGGCCATCGAGATGGCCCGCACCTACATCAGAAAACACATCGGCGGCGACTACCTTCCTGAGAAACCGCCACGCTACAAGGGCTCAGACAGCGCACAGGACGCCCACGAGGCCATCCGCCCGACTGATGTGGCGCTGACGCCCAATCGCGTCGCCCCCTTCCTCAAGCCGGAGCAACTCGCCCTCTACACCCTGATCTGGCGCCGCTTCGTGGCCAGCCAGATGAACCCCGCCGTCTACGACCAGACGAGCGTGGACATCCCGGCGGAGAACCTGCTCCTGCGGGCCACCGGCTCGATACTCAAGTTTCCGGGCTTCCTCGAGGTCTACCAGGACAAGGCGGAGGAGAACAACGGCGCCGAAACCGCCGCCGCAAACGGGGCGAACGGAAAAGACCGCTTTCTTCCCTCGGTGGAGACGGGGGACGCCCTCCGACGCCTCTCGACGGAAGAAGCCAAATCCGGGGTCGTGCCCGCGCAGCACTTCACCCAGCCGCCCCCCCGCTACACCGAGGCCTCGCTCGTAAAAGAGCTCGAAGAGGACGGCGTGGGCCGCCCCAGCACCTACGCCTCGATCCTCGACACCCTCGAAAAGCGCAGATACGTCATCGTCGATCGCCGGCGCCGCCAGTTTACCCCCACCTCGCTCGGCCGCGAGGTGAGCAAGCTGCTCGTCCAGGGCTTCCCGGAGGAGATGGACGTCAAGTTCACCGCCAAGATGGAACACGACCTCGACGAAATTGAGGAGGGCACCCGCCCCTGGCTGCCGGTGCTGAGCGACTTCTACAACCAGTTCGACCGGAAGGTGCAGTCGGCCAAGACCACGCTTCCGAGCCTCAAGGCCGCCGCCGAGCCGGTCGACCGCGCGTGTCCTAACTGCGGTGAACCGCTCGTCAAGAAATTCAGCCGAAACGGCTGGTTCATCTCCTGCTCCGGCTACCCGGACTGTAAGCACGCCGAGAACATCCCCCAGCCGGGCGAAGACGAGGAGCCGGACGAGGACATCGCCCGGATCGAGGAGCAGGCCGCGCCCTGCGATGTGTGCGGCGCCCCGATGCAGGTGCGGCGCGGCCCCTACGG
>JAQBZT010000305.1 GCA_027622355.1 bacterium
TTCTCCCGCCCCCGCTGCCGGACCACCGCCTGGGGCACGAAGATGGAGATCATCTTCCCGTCAAGACGCGCCAACACCACTCCCGCCGTATCCATATTCGGATAATCGGAAAAACGCACATGACGGAGGTTGGCGCGGATATCCCCAGTGGCGGCGAAACGATTCTCCTTCACCCGGTTCCGCCGCAGCACGAAACTCCCCCGGAGCTCCCCGCCGACTTCTATCCCATTGGGTACGGCGTTCTTGTCCACGAGGGAAACCAGATCGAGGACCTTGGCGATGTCCGGGATGGCGACAGAAACCGGAAGCTCATCCTGCGAGCGGTAATTCCAGAGCATTTTCTTCGTCGAAGACACTTTCAGGAAGGGCAACTCGACATTGAGCCGCGCTATCTCCCCCGAGTCGGCCTGAAAATCATATTTGCCCGACGTTTGAGCCGACAACTGCGCCAGCCCGAAAGATCGCCATTTGTCAGCGTCCTTGGGGCGGAAATCACCCACGATATCCTTGCCCGTCAGCGCGATCCGCCATTGGGCAACCTCTTCACGGGAGAAGGATAGATCGACGTTGCCGCCGATTGTCCCGCCCAGCTTCCGCACGCCCAACCCCTCGGGCACAAACTGCGAAAACGACTTCAGTTGAAGGGGATCGAAAGTGGCCTGGGCCGAATAGGCAAATACATCGCTGACCCGCCGGTTCCGGTGGGCGAATACCGAAGCGGTCAAGTTTTTCCCACTCGGCATCTTCTCCATGGGCAGATCAAGAATCGCGCCGGTCATGTCCAGGGCGAGCCCCACGTCGGCGATCTCGATGTCGAGGCGAATCTCATCCTTGCCGTCCAGATTCCAGGCCGCCTGGGCGGGAAGACGGACGCGCGCAAAGGGCAGATCCGCCTCCAGGCGGGAGAGGACGATCATCCCCAGCTCCAGGTTCGCCCGGCCCTGAGAGCGGAGGGTCAAGTTCGGAAACTGGAGTCTTCTCCACTCCACCCGCGACTTCGGCTTTATCTCGCCCTGAAGCTGCTTCCCGGCGATGTCCACGCGCCAGGACACTTCCTTTCCGGGTGTGAATGAAAAGGACACATCGCCGTCCATCCAGCCCGTGACGCCGCGCAGGTTGTCCGCCGAGGGGGAAAAGCGCACGAAAGGCCCAACGTCAATGGGGTCGAGCTTCCCCGCCACCGAATATGTGAACGCCTCCCCCTTCGTGCGATCCCGGAGCACATCGAGGCGTGCCTCCACCATTCCCCGGCTTCGGACGCCCTCCACGGGAAAGGGCAGCCAGAAGTTGGCGAACGCAATGGCCTCCGCCGGCTTCGAAACGCTCACCTGCAAATGGATTTCGTCCTGATTCGAGATGTTCCACAAGCCCTTACCCGTCATCCGGAGGGCGGCGAAGGGGACTGTCATGACCAGCTCCGACACCTCCGCGGCCATCGCATTTACATCGAAATGCCCCGTAGATCGGAACACCAGATTCGAAAGGCGCAGCGGCTTCCATGGCTCCGCCGGCGAGGGGCGGAGCTGCGCGGCCAGGCCCTCGCCCGTGAGCCTCACCTTCCATTTCGCTTTCTGCGATTCATCCAGCGAGATATCCAGCTCTCCGCCAAAGAGCCCGCTCGGCGCCCGCAGGGTTTCCTGCGGCGGAAGAAGCGCCGCCAGGGGGCCGACCTCGAGCGGGTCGAAATTTCCCGTGAGCGCAAACTTCAGCCCGCCCTTCTCCTTCCGGCGATCCCGGCTCGCCTCCACAGAAAAACTCGCCTTCCGCTTCTCTCCGAAGGCGCCCAGCGAGGGGCCGCCGAAGGCCTTCACCAGAACCGCGACAATCGAAAGATCGGACACATCGAGGCGGAGCGATATCTCGTCCTTGCCGCCCATGTTGAAAACGGAGGGTTTCTTGAGCTGCGCCTTGGCGAAGGGAAGTTCGATGTCCAGCCGGGTCACGCGCGCGGCTTGGCTCTGCGCATCCACCTGGCCGATTGACTGGATGTCGAGGTCACCAAGAAAAAGCGGATGCCACGCCTTCCCCTTCTCCGGCTGAATTTCCGACCTGACCTTCTGCCCCTTCAGACTGACGTTCCAGCCCACCTTTCCGTTTTCCGAAACGGAAACCTGAAGATTTCCCCCAATCGTTCCGAAGAGATTCCGGACGCGCGCCTCCGCGGGGACCAGCGGCGCAAAGGGGGCCAGCGGAAAGGGGAGAAAGGAGGAGGAGATGAAAAAGTCCTTCTTGCCCGGATCGGCGACGACATGAACATCGAACTGCAGCGCGGCCGGTTTTGCGCATTTCCCGCGCAATTCCGCGTCAATGGGCGCGCCGGCGCGGATGTTCCGCGCCACAAACCGGGAAAATTGACACTGCACCTGGTAGGCAGGAAAGCCCGCGGCCGCGGCGGCATCCATGCGAAGCGCCACATCTTCGATCACCAGCGAGCGGATCACCAGATCCATATTCGAGAGCGCCAAGCCCTCTTCCGCGGGAGCCCCCTCCGCCGCCTCGGCGGGCGAAACCAGCGAGAAGGCCGCCATGCGGCGGCGCCCCGCGGCGCGTCCCGCCCGGGGGGCCGGTTGCTCCCCGAGCCGATCCAGAATGTCCTGAAAACTGAGCCTTCCCTTCGCGTCGCGCTTCACGTCAAGGGAAACGCCCCGGATCTTGATCTCGGTGATGCTCAGGCGCTTGTAGAGCAGCGCAACGGGGTTGAGGCGGAGCTTCACATGCTCGATGCGGAGGAGCGGCGGCGGATTCGAACTCTCGAGCGATGCTTTTCCCTCGATGACGATTCCGCCCGCTTCCGCGGAGAAAAGCCCGACTTCAAGGCGATCGATCCGCACCTTGCGCGCCAGCGCCTCCTCGCCATAGGAGGCCGCCAGAAGTTTCGCCTGCTCGGAGGAGAGAAAATAGCGCACCGCCACTGCCGCGCCCACGACAAGTAGAACGACAAGCGCAACAAGAACAGCGGTCCACTTCAGAAAGCGCTTCAAGGAGAGAATCCCCCCGGAGAGTACCCCTGGCGGCGGGAGGCCCTTTCGAGATGTACGGAAACCCTAGTATCTTATCTATCGCGGAAGAACGACTCGTCAACTCTTCGTTTTGGAAAAAACGGTAAGGGAGCGCCGCCGCCCATTCCGCGAAAGGAGTCCCGCCATCGCCTCCGATTTTCCTTCGCCTCCCAAAGCCGCGTCCGCAAAGGAAATTCTCTCCTGGTGCTTCTACGACTTTGCGAACTCGGCCTACCCGACCCTGATTGTCACCGTCGCCTACAGC
>JAQBZT010000306.1 GCA_027622355.1 bacterium
ATCGCGGACATCCACGAAATCCCGGGCTGAGCTGGGGGTCGCGAGCCGTATCTCGGGCGGGGCTTTCCCTCCGAGGATACTGGAAATCACTCTCATGAAGGCGGGTACCACAAAGTTCCCGGCCTGTCCTGGACCGATCAGGTTGAACAGGCGGGCGCAAATGACAGGAAGACCCCCGGCGGCCGCCCGGCTTCCCAGCATCTCGACCATGGCCTTGCTCACGCCATAGTAGTTAACTGGCCGAAGACTGTGCCGCTCGGAAATCGCCCCCCTCGGCTTTCCCGACCCGTACACGGCACTCGAGGAAACCAGCAGAACTCTGGGCGGGCGCGGAATCCCCTCGCACGCAGCGAGAAGGTGCGCGGTCATCCGCGCGTTCCGCTCGACCAACTCCCACTCATTCGCCCCCGCTCGGCCGGGAACGGCCGCGGCCAAGTGTATGACGGCTCCGGGTGCCACCTCGGCCACAATGCGCTTCAAGGGGGCGGAAGCGCGAAAAAGGTCGCACCGGATATACCGCCCCTTTTTCCGGGAAAACCCCGCCGTTTTGCTTCGCCCGATGCCCCAGACCTCCCAGCCCGCGGCGTCGAGGCGGGCCGTGAGTACCTTTCCCAAAAAACCGCCCGCCCCCGTCACCAGGGCGCGGCGGGGAAAACGATATTGTGTCATGAGAACAGTTCTCCCGCCGTCCGCCGCCGCTGAGGGCCGCCGGGCAGACAGATGCGCATTCCGGGACTTTCTGGATCAGGCAATGGAGACGACCCGCTTTCGGGCCTCTTCCCCCAGGGGAAGCTCAACCCGGCAATTCCCGCTCTCGTGTGACTCGTGAAACGCCATGACCAACTCGAGAGAACGCATACCGTCTTCCACTGTACAGCTCAACGGACCGTCTCCACTGAGTTCGCGGATGTTCTCGCGGGTCAATTCGACAATATCGTGCGGCCCCCCATCGAAGGGCACAAGCGCCATGTCCGAACCGTAGCGCGTCAGCGGGGCATCCCGCGTCTCCTCCGTCCGAAGCCGAAGCTCCCAGGAGGCGTTAAGTTCGTCAATGATCAGCCGCCCGTGAGTTCCGGCGAGAACAAAAAGGTACTGGACGCCGGTATCCTCACCCGAATCCACGAAGGCCCGCATGCCGTTTCGGAACATCACCATCCCGAAGCCAGCCGGATCGACAAACTGCGCGCCCCTCGGGTTCGGCGTACCCGTCTGGTCCAGGGTGCCCGACACCCAGGCTGCCTCCGAGCCGGAGAGCTGGCGCATCAGGTCAAAGACATGGACGACAAAGTTTCCCAGCCCCGTGCTCCCGGAGTGAAAGTAGAAATGGCGAAGCTCCCCGAACACTCCTTCGTCAAGGAGCTTCCGGACCTTTTGATAAGCGGAACTCCACCTGCGAATGTGATTGACGCTCACGCGGGCCCCGGTCCGCTTCACACATTCGATCAGACGATCGGCCTCTTCAAGACTCGTGGCCAGGGGCTTTTCGCAAATGATGCGGGGGATGCCCCGCTCCGCGGCCGCCATCACGATTTCGGCGTGGGTCGGGCCGTTCGAGACGACGCTGAGAACGTCGATCTCCTCGTTCTCCATCATGTCCGCGTAATGGGAATAGACATGTTCAGAGGGAAAATCAGGCAAATGCTGTGGCACCCGCTCCGGAAAGAACTCAGCGATCGCCGTGACTTCGCACGGCGTGCCCTCGTAGGCACGGTGGTGGCGCTGGCCCATGCCGCCGAAGCCCACGATCGCAGCGCGAAGTTTTTTCATTTCGAATCCACGTCAATGACGGCGAGGAGCGTATCGCAAAGGAACCTCGATTCGAGACTTTTCTTGTAGGCATCGAGGAGTTCCCCGTCAAAGGCATGGTTGAATTTTCCCATCCCTCCGGGGCGTCCCGAAATCATCCAGACCATGTGGTTGGAGAGGTCGTACCGTTGTTTGGGAATGATCGTAAATTTCTGGAATCCGCACTTTTCGAACAGCTTCCCCAGCGTCTGCCGCGAATAATAGAACTGATGGGCCGGCGTGAAGTAGAAATCCCGGAACGCCTCCAACTCATACAACGAGAGAAGCGCGTCCTCCACGTTGGGAACCACGAGAACGATGCTCCCCCCCGGCCGGCAGACGCGGCGAGCCTCGGAGAGAAAAATCGCGGGATCGCCCAGATGCTCGAGGACGAAAAAAGCGAAGAAACGATCCACCGAATCGTCCGGGCAATCGGCGAGTGATTCCCCCATGGGAATCCCCATCTCTTGGCAGAAGCTCCGGAGCTCCTTGTGCGTCTCGAGCCCCAGGACCGACTTCACCTGACCCCGAAGGACGGCGAGAAAATAGCCCGACGCACAGCCGACCTCCAGGCAATCGTCCTGCTCCGTGAGCCAGTCCCGGCTCCAGTCAAGATACATCCGGGCGTCGTCCTGCCGCGCGGTGAAAAGATCCTTGGGGGTAGTGTTCTTCTCCTCGCTGTAAATGATTCCGTATTCTTCCTCGTAAAAACGGCGCTCTTCCTCCGGCGACATGGGCGGATGAAGAAAGACCAGGGAACAGCCGTTGCAGTGGTAGCCCTTTTGGTCCTTCTTGTAGCGAAGCTTGGTGGCCACTACCTCGAAGGAGTTTCCCCCGCAGAGGGAGCACCGTTCAGGAGAAGAGCTCATGGAAATTTTCCCTTCAACTCAAGAGGAAGACGATGGTAACGGTTGCGACCGGGCCCATTCGATCATCCTTTTCAGACCCTCCTGCAAATCTACGCCGGGAGACCATTCCAGATCCTGCCGGATGGCCGAAATATCGGCATAATTTCCGATCAAATCCCCCGGCGTTCCTTCCGCCTGGACAACGGGGTATTCATCCTGCGATTTGCCGTCCGCCGCAAGCATGGCGTTGAGAAGCGAGCGAACCGTGGTCTTCTCCCCCGAGCCGAGATTGTACGTCTTTCCCGCGGCGCGAGGGCTGCGCCACGCGGCGAGCCAGGCATTCACCACATCGTCGATGTAAAGAAAATCCCTGTAGCGATCAAGGGAGCCCTTGACGAGAATCGGCTCCCCGCGCAGAAGGTACGCCAGATAAATGCTGGCCATCCCCTGCCGGAGGTTCTCCAGGTTTTGTCCCGGCCCGTATATGTTGAACATCCGGAAGATGGTGAAATCTCCCCCCTGAAGACCGAAATGGCGGACGCAGGTCTCCGCTGCCGCCTTCGACACCCCGTAGAACGAAACCGGCGCGGGGTGTCTGTCCTCCTGCAGG
>JAQBZT010000307.1 GCA_027622355.1 bacterium
ATCGATAAGCCCCGCAAACCGGGCGGCGCCCCATTTTTTCGTCGGCGCCCCCGCCCCCGGATGAATCCCGATCAGAATCCGGGAGGTGTCCACACCGTGGGATTGAAGCGAAATCTTCGCGCGGTTCCGCTCCGCCGATGAAACCGCGAGCTGCGGGTTGGCCGTCGCCATCGGGCCGAAGCCGGCCCGCTCGCGGAGGCCGAGGTTGCCCTCCACCTGGTGCCGGCCGGTCTCCTCATGGCCCTTGGCGTCGAGCCAGAACCCGAAGCCGGTGAGTTCCCGGCCGACCAGATAGCGCACCCCGGCGATCCGGGCCGCGAGGATGAGCTGAAAATCGCCCCGCAGATCGATCGCGATGTCGTAGGCGCCGCCCAACTCCCACCGCCGGCGAAGAAGCATCCAGGCCAGCGCGCAAGTGCTCCCCCAGCCGACGCGGCGCTTTTGGGAGCGCCGCAGCCATGCGGCGGAGAAGGGAAGCAGGTTCACTCCACGCGCCGCCCCCTCCTCATCTTGAAGCAGCGGCATCGCCTCCGGGGCCAGAAGAAAATCGATATGAGCATCGGGAAGCCGCTCCCGCAGCGCCCGGACGGCCGGAAGCGAGAAAACGACATCGCCCAGATGGTCGGGGCGCATTAAAAGAACGCGCCGGATCTCCGCCGGCCGCGTCCGCTTCCTCCGAAAGAGCAGATGGCCCACGGCGTCGAGGGCCGAAAAGATCAGGCGCGCCCATGCCCTTTTGTAGGCGTAGCGCTGCACGGGGACCTCGTCCTCGACTTCGGGCGGCGGGAGCGGCGCGCGCGGGAGATCGAGATCGAGGCTGAACTTCGGCGCATCGAGGGAATGCGTATCGAAGGACCCTTTTCTATCCGGGGAAGGGCCGCGCGGCAGTTTTTTCGGAGGAGAGTTGGTCATTGCTTTTTGGCCGAAGCCGATCGGGACCCGAGCGATAAGATGGCGGACACGGCGGAATGCCCCTCGGGGGATAATCCTCTTCCCCAATGGATGAGAATCATATACAGAACGCCTCCCCCGGCCAACCTTACGGCGAGCGGGGCAGGAAGCCAACCGAGGACCGCCCCGGCCGCCAGCGCCGCCAGGAATGCCCGGATTCCGGCGGAAAAGTCCGGAAACCCGAGCTCCCGGCGGAGGACGGCGCAGCTCACTGCCGCCAGGGCGCCCTCGGTGATGAAAGTCGCCCAAGCAGCCCCGACCGCCCCGAAGCGGGGGATCAGCGTCGCGTTGCCAGCCAGGTTCAGCCCCGCCAGCAGGAGCGCATAAAGGGTAAACCACCGCTCCCGCCCGATGGAAACGGCCGAGGTGGTCAAAATATAGAGGACAAAGTGAAAGACCACCCCCCCGGCCAGCACCCGGAGGACGGGGACCGAACCTTGGTAGCCCGCCCCATAAAGAAAGGAGATGACCTCGGCGGAGAGAAACAGCCCGCCCACAACAAACGGCAGACCCGCGGCCACGGCCAGAGAAACGGCCCCCCGGTAGATCTCCGCCGCCCGGTTCATGTCGCCGGCGCCCTTCACCCGGGCGAGAAGGGGGAGAAGGGTGGCGGTCATCGCCCCCGGAATGATGCCGAGCGAGCCGGTCAGCTTGTAGGCCGCCGCATACAAGCCGACGGAAACATCCGCCCCCAGCCACCGCAACATGAAGATGTCGCTGCTCGTGTAGGCGATGAGGCAAAGCTGCGCCACCCCCATTGGAAGCGCCATCGAGAGGAGGCGTTTTGAAAGCGCGTAGTCAAAGCGGAAGTCCGGCCGGATTTTGCGGAACGACAACCGGCCCATCCAAACGGCGCCCGGCAGGAGCGCCGCGGCCTGCACCCCGACGATCGCGGGCAGCGGCCACCGGCTCCACACCGCATACACCACGAGGGCCGCGGAGAGAGCCTCGCTCGCCGCCCCCCACCTGATCGGGACCCCCATCTCGAGGCTGGCTTCGAAGGGCGCGTCAAAGAGGGAGCGGAACGAGGCCACGCGGAACGAGACAAAGAGGATGGAGATGGCCACGATCGCCGTCCACCGGGTTTCGCCCCCGGGAAGGTAGAAGCCGGCGAAGAGAAAAGCGGCCAGCCAGCTCAGCGCCGCGAGCGCCCCTTTCAGGAAAAAAGCGCAGCCCATCAGGCGCGCGGGCGGGGTTTCTCCCTTGGAGAGCTCCCGCACCAAGATTGCGTAGACGCCCGCATCGGTGAAAACCGAGAAAATTTCGGCATAGGCAAAAACAAACGAATAGACGCCAAAGCCCCGTGCCCCCAACATGCGCGCCAGGACGATGATCACCCCGATGCGGATCAGGCGCTCGCTTGCCCTGCCGGCGAAGACCCAGCCCGAGTTCGCGGCGGCTTGCCGAAAGCGGCTCAAGAGACCGTCCCCTCTGTTTCGCTGGACTCTCCCTGGAGGATTCGTTCATAAATCGCATACGTCTCGCGGGCGATCATCTCCCAGGAGTAGCACTCCGCCACGCGCTTGATTCCCTTTGCGATGAGCGCCTCGCGGAATCCCGTATCCTCCTGGAGGCGCCGCAGCGAAGCGGCAAGCGCAGGCGCATTCTCCTCGGGAAACACCATCCCGCCATCTTCGATGACCCGCGGGATCTCCCCCGAATCCGAACCCACCGGAACCACCCCCGCACTCATCGCCTCGATGAGGACGTGGCCGAACTGTTCGGCCCACTGGGGCGTGGTCCGAGAGGGGAGAACAAGGACATCCATCTTCCGAAGAAAATCCGGAACGTCCAGGTGATCGACCCAACCGGCAAACTCTACCCGGTCAAAAATTCCCAGATCCGCCGCAAGCCCCTCCAGGCTCTTCTGCTCGGGACCATCCCCCACCAAAAGAAGCCGCCACTCGCCCCCGAGGGCGGCGCACGCCCGGAGAAGGAGATCGACGCCCTTTTCATGTACCAGGCGGCCGACAAAGCCGATAGTGAAACATTCGGGGCGCTCTCCCGGGCGGACGGTCCGGAATATCTCCGTATCCACACCAAACTGCGGCAGAAGCGCCACCTTCTCCGCATCGGCCCCCTGGCGCGAAAGCCGCCTGCGCACGGCCTCTCCCCCAGCAATGAAAAAATCCGCCCGGCGGAGAGACAACCGCTCGACCGCTTCGTAGTACCAGGGAAGGTTCAGATCCAGAAATTCCCATGAAAAAAGGACCAGCCGGGGGCGGGGACGAAAAAGTCTCTGAAAGCACACCGCCTGCAAAGCGGTGGCGCCCCAGGGCTCCT
>JAQBZT010000308.1 GCA_027622355.1 bacterium
CCAGCACTGGGAAACCTTCCTGAGGCGGTTTGAGCCGCTCCCGGTGTGTGTGGAGATGTTATCCCGCTTCCGGAGCCGGAAGGAGCAGAACGAGGTGGTGGCCGGCCTCGCCTCGGGTGAAGTGGACATCGTCATCGGCACTCACCGGCTGCTGCAAAAGGATGTGGCGTTCAAGGATCTGGGTCTGCTCGTCATTGACGAGGAGCATCGCTTCGGCGTCGCCCACAAGGAGAAGCTCAAGAAACTGCGGGTGAACGTTGATATCCTGACGATGACGGCCACGCCGATTCCCCGTACCCTGCAGCTGGCCCTCTCGGGAACCCGCGACATGAGTGTTATCGAGACCCCGCCGCGCCAACGCCTTGCGCCCCGGACCTATATCGCCCGCTTCAGCGAGCGGGTGGTCGGCGATGCCATCCGCCGGGAAATCGACCGGGGTGGGCAGGTTTTCTTTGTCCACAACCGGGTGAAAAGCCTTCCGGCGATGCAGCGGTATCTGGAAAGGGTCGTGCCCGAGGCGCGCGTTCTCATGGCCCACGGCCAGATGCCCGAGCGAAAGCTCGAGGAGACGATGGAGCATTTCGTCTCCCGGAAGGCGGATGTTCTCCTTTGCACGACGATCATCGAAAGCGGCCTCGACATTCCCTCGGTGAATACCATTCTCATCAACCGTGCGGATTATTTCGGCATGGCCCAGCTTTATCAGCTGCGGGGAAGGGTGGGCCGCGATCGGTTCCAGGCCCATGCCTATCTTCTCGTGCCGGGGGCGGAGGGGCTGACCCGCGAGGCGCGTGAGCGTCTCAGGGCGCTCGAGGAGTTGAGCGAGTTGGGGGCCGGCTTCCGGCTGGCGGCGCGGGATCTGGAAATTCGCGGGGCCGGGAATCTGCTGGGACACCGCCAGTCGGGGCAGATTGCGTCCGTGGGCTTCGAGATGTACTGCCAGTTGCTCGAACAGGTGATCCAGGAGGCCAAGGGGGGATCGGCCGAGCTGCGGGAGCCCGAGCTGGTCCTGCCGGTGGCGGGTTCGCTTCCGATGGACTGGATGGCCGGGCAGGCGGACCGCCTTGAGGCCTACCGGCGCATTGCCGCGACCGAATCTCCCGAAAGCCTGGCCGAAATGGAGCAGGAGCTGGCCGATCGTTTCGGTCCGCTTCCTCCCCGCGCCCGCCGGCTTCTGCAGCTGGCCGAGCTCCGCATCCGGTGCCGCAGTTGCGGGCTCAAACTCCTGCAAGTCCGCGGGAAAGAAGCGCTTTTCGAGGCTTTCCCGGGCGATTATGCGCTATCGGCGTCCTTCCTCGAAATACCCGGCATGCAGTTTGTCGGCTCCCACACCTTCCGCTGTTTGCTGACAGGGGACTGGACCGAGGATTTCGGCCGGCTGGTCGGGCTCCTCGATGCCTTTGCGGCATGCCGGCGGGAAGAGGATGAGGAAGTGGCGGACGGCGCAGATACGGGTGAAAATGTGGCGGCCGTTTCATCGCCTGGGAAGGGAGCGGACGGTGTGGACTGAGTGGTGCAGGCGATGGGCCGCCGGCCTCGCGGCCGCATCTGTGATCTTGGTGGGAGGCTGCGGCGATGCGCCCGAGAGCGCCAAGAAGAAGGAGAAGGTTGTTGTCGCGGATGTGAACGGGGAGAGCATCACCGCAGATGATGTTTTCGTGGCGCTGCTCGTTCAGGGGAAACCGACGCTCACAAAGCAAGAAGGGGAAGGCGTCCTTCGTGCTGTGGTCGAGCAGCTGGTCGATCAGCGCATCGTCCTGCAGCGGTTTCGGGAGAGCAGCCAGCCGGTGGACGAGCAAGAGGTGGAGACCCACATGGTGGTGATCGCCCAGCAATTCAGGCCCGGCGAGTTGGACGCCATGCTGAAGGAAGAGGGAATCGAAAAGAAAAAGTGGATTCAGGCGGTCCGCGAAGCGCTGGAATTCGAGCATCTTCTGAGCCGGGAGGTCTATTCGAAGTTGACGGTGAGCGATGCGGAGGTTCAGGCCGACTACGAGAAAAACCGGAAAAACTTTGAGCGGGGAAGGCGGTGGCGGGTCCGCCAGATTGTCGTGGACGCCGAGGAAAAAGCCCTTCGGCTCCGGAAACTCGTCCAGGGCGGCGCCTCCTTTGCCCAGTTGGCCGAGGAGCATTCCGCCGGGCCCGAGCGGAATCGGGGCGGGGATATTGGTGTTTTCTCTCTGGGCCAGCTCCCGGAGAGCATCGAAAAAGTGATTGGTGCCCTCCAGGGAAACGAAGTAAGCCGCCCCGTGCAGACATCCGCGGGATATCATATATTTCAAGTTACCGAGCGCCGGATGGCCGGCGTGTTGCCTTTATCCACCGTCCAGGAGCAGATTCGAACGGAAATTCTTACGGCCAAGGGGCGGCTTCGGTTGAAGGACTGGATTTCCAGGTTGAAGTCAAAATCCCACATCAAATATCACTGGAGCAATTTGAGACATGTCCTTCCGGATTAACGGAATCTTATTCGTCATCGTTTTCTGCCTTCTCTTCTCCGGGCCAGCCGCCGGCCAGATGGTGACTGTCGAGCGGATTATCGCCAAGATCAATCAGGACATTATTACCCTGAGCGAACTGCAGGACCTGGTAAAGAAGGAAGGGAACAAGTTTTTAAGATCCCTGAAGGAAAAAGATGCGGAACGCCGCCGGCGCGAGCTGGAGCTTCTTGCGCTGGATCAGCTGATTGAACAGAAACTCATCGTGCAGCGCGCAAAGGAACTCGATGCCAAGGTCGATGACAAGGATTTGGAAAAAGCCATCGACACCATCATCGCACGGAACAATCTGACGAAAGAAAGTTTCGGGCGGTATCTCCAGTTGCAGGGAATTTCCTTTGAAACCTTCCGCGATCGGATGCGGCAGCGGCTGCTGGTCCGGCAGATTGTGGGCCTGGAGGTGGACGCCCGGATTTCGGTGAACGAGTCCGAGGTGAAATCCTACTACGATTCCAATATCACCGAATTTCAGAAAGGCGCCTCGCGCAAGGTCCGGCAGATATTTTTCCCCATCGGACAGGAAGATACCGAGGCTCGAAAGTTGGAGAAGAAGAAAAAAGCGGATGATGCGTACACGGAAGTCAGCCGGGTGGGCGCGGATTTCGCGAAGCTGGCCAAGAGCCTCTCCGAGGGGCCGGCCGCCCAGCAGGGCGGTGATTTGGGGTATTTGAAGAAAGGAGAGGTGTTCCCGGAGTTTGAGGCGGCCGTTTTC
>JAQBZT010000309.1 GCA_027622355.1 bacterium
GGGAACCCGCTTTGCCTTGCAGAGCGCGGCAAGGCGCTTCGTGTCCGAGGGATCGGCCGTCGTCGTGTCCAGGATGATCCCGGGCGCCTTTCCCTTGGCGAAGGCGAGAAACCCGTCCTTCCCGCGCGCGGTCTTCAGGGAGATTTTCGAGTTGGGCAGCGAGATGAACAGCACGTCCGCCGCCTCGGCCACCTCCCGCGGGGTGGGGAGCGGGACACCGCCCATCCGGCGCAGGCGCGCCATGGCGGCCGGAACCGGATCGGTGCCTGCGACAAGGAAGCCGTCCGCGATCAGGTTTTTCGAAAAGGCGGCCCCCATCCTTCCGAGGCCGATGAAGCCAATCGTCTGCTTCCGGTTCTTTTTCATCGAAGCGTTTCCTATGTGGTGAAGAGAAATAAAAATCAGGCCGCCTCGCTCGGCACGATGACGACCTTGATGGCCCCCTCAATGCGCTCGCGCATGAGGCGCATCCCGCGCGCGACTTCGGCGAGGGGAATCCGGTGGGTGATCATGGGCGAGAGGTCGAGCTTCCCCGCGGCGGCCAGTGCGATGCACACCTCGAAAGTATGGGGGTGGCCCCGGCTGCCGATGAGGTCTTTTTCCTGATCCTGCAGCTCCCCGAGGGGAACGGGGGGCGCGAGGCCGAACTGGCCGACGACGACCGCCCGGCCCCCCCAGCGGATCATCTCGACCGCCTGGCGGATGGTGGCCTCCTGCATCCCGCCTACCACCTCGAGGGCGGCATCCGCCCCCGCGCCGCCCGTGAGATCGCGCACAGCAGCCACAACGTCCGTTTCCAGCGGGTTCAGCACCGCATCCGCCCCCATCCGCCGTGCCGCCTCCAGGCGCTCGGGGACGGTGTCGGTGACGATGCATCTGGCCCCGGCGTATTTCGCCACCGCGAGGGCGCAAAGGCCCACCGGCCCCATCCCCATGATGACGGCCCACTCGCCCGCCTCAAGCCGCGCCCTCGCCATGACGGCGTGATGGCCCGTCCCGAGGGTCTGCATGATCGCGCCGGTGGCGTCATCGAGCGCATCGGGCAGGGGAATGACGCACTGGGCCGGGGCGGTGAGATGCCGGCTGTAGCCGCCGTCGCGGGTGACGCCGAGGGTCTGCGGCCGCTGGCAGAGGTTCACCCGGCCCGCGCGGCAGAGGGGGCACACGCCGCAGTGGATGTGGTTCTCGATGCAGGCGCGCGTACCGATCGCAATCCCTTCCACACCTTCGCCGAGGGCGCGCACCCGCCCCATGATTTCGTGCCCCGGTACGACCGGAAACTTCGCCCGGCCCATGTGGCCGTCGAACTGGTGGAGGTCGCTGCCGCAGATGGCGCAGGCGCCCACCTCGATCAAGACCTCACCCGGCCCGGGGACGGGAACCGGCCGCTCCTCGAAAATGAGTTCTCCCGGCGCGCGGAAGACGGCCGCGAGGGATGGGGGCTGGCTCAAGCGCGCGCACTCCCTTGTGCGGAGACAAAAGAAGGACTCTCTTGCATATATCACCTGGGAAAAGGCCTGCCAATTTCGCGAGAGGGCCCGCGTGCGGGCAGGCGCGCCGGATGCCCCGGGAGGTGGTGCGCCGGGCCGGGTTGAGGGTACACTTGGCCACCTTGTGAAAACCGATATTCCCCATTTGCGGTATTGGATGTTGCGGAGGTGTGAGCATGGCGGGCAGCGAGATTTCGGCAAAAAATCCCTATCCCTACAAGCGGGCGAAGGTGCTCGATGCGGAGATGGCCTATTTCGAGGCGGGAAACGGCGACCCCATCGTGTTGCTGCACGGAAACCCGACGACTTCCTATCTGTGGCGCAACGTGGTGCCGCACCTGGAGGGTCTCGGCCGGTGCCTCGTGCCCGATCTGATGAACTCGGGCCAGTCGGACAACATTCCGGGCGGGGGCTTGCGCTTCGCCGATCACGCCCGGTATCTGGATGCCTGGTTCGAGGCGGTCGGGGCGACGAAGAACGTCATTTTCGTGATCCAGGACTGGGGGGCGGCCCTGGGCTTTTACCGCCCCTGCCGCTTCCCCGATCAGGTGGACGGCATCGCCTACATGGAGGCGATGGTGCGCCCGCGCTTCTGGACGGACCTGCCCGATGATCGCGTTCCTGCCTTCAAGAAGATGCGCTCGCCCGAGGGTGAGGCGATGATCATGGAGACGAATTTTTTCGTCGAGAAGATGCTCTTCGAGCTCGGGGTCATCCGCGAACTCTCCGAGGAGGAGAAGAACGCCTACCGCGAGCCGACGAAGGACGATCAAAAACGGCGCCAGACCCAACAGTGGGCCTGCGAGATCCCCTTCGAGGGAGAGCCCGAGGACAACTACAAGCTTGTGAAGCAGTACAGCGATTTCCTGGGGGCGAGCCATGACCTGCCCAAGCTCTTTGTGAATTGCGACGAGGGCCACGCCCTGACGGGCGCGGCGCGCGAGCATTGCCGCCAGTGGCCGAACCAGGAGGAGGTCATCCTCAATGCCAAACACTATGTCCAGGAGGACCGCCCGGCCGAGGTCGGCCAGGCCGCCGCGGCGTTTATCCGAAAAATCCGAGGCTGAACCCCTGCGCCTGCGAACGGAGAAAGAGCGTGTCTGACATTTTGCCTGTTTTGAGAAACCGCCGCAGCGGCTATGCCTTCACCGATGAACCCGTTTCGGCCGAGGACATCCGGCTGCTCATCGAGGCGTTCCGGTGGGCGCCCTCCTCGGTGAACAAGCAGCCCTGGCGGCTCATCATCGTCCGAGGGGAGGAGGCGCACAAAAGGTATGACGCCTGCCTCAGCGAGAACAACGTGAAGTGGGCCACCGAGGCGCCGATCAAGATGGTGATCCTCGGAAACCCGGAGGAGCAGCCCGACCGGCACGGCCAGCAGCGCTGGCTGCTCGACCTGGGGCTCGCGATCGAAAATCTGCTCATCCAGGGAAGCGCGATGGGGCTCACCGTCCATGCCATGGTGGGCTGGGATGAACCCAAGCTTCTGGAGGCCTTCCACGTTCCCGGGCCCTTCCGGGTGGCCGCGCTCTTTGCGGTGGGGCATCCGGGGCCTGTCGATGATCTGGAGCCTGAGGTAAAAGAGAAGGCCACGCGGCCTCCCACCCGCAGACCCGTCGAGGAGGTCGTCTTCTGGGACGACTTCGGAAAGGCGAAGCGGTCCTGAGC
>JAQBZT010000310.1 GCA_027622355.1 bacterium
TCCCGCCGGAGCGGCTTCCATCGTCTTAAACAAGGGATGGGAAGAGGTCAAACGCGCCGGGCGATCAGGTGGCGATGGCCGATCGGGCCCGCTTTTTCAGCCGCCGCTTGATGGCGTCCCGCTTGGTGCGGCTCAGGTGATCGAAGAGCAGAACGCCCTCGAGGTGATCGATTTCATGGTGCAGGATGCGGGCAAGCGGGCCCTGCGCGTCCAGGATGACTTCGCGCTCTTCGAGGTTGAGCGCCCGGACGCGCAGCCGGGCCGGCCGGGTGACCTTCTCGGCGACCTCGGGAAGGGAGAGACAGCCCTCCTCCTCGAACTGCTCCCCCTCGCTTTCCTCGATCACGGGATTCACCAGAATGTGAATCTGACCCTCCTGCCTTCCGGCCACAATATCCACCACGACGAGGCGGAGCGCCTCCCCCACCTGCGGCGCGGCCAGGCCCACGCCGGGGGCGGCGTGCAGGGTTTCGATCATGCCGGCGGCGAGCTTGCGGATGCGCGCACCGATCTCCTCGATGGGCGCGGCCTTTTCCCGCAGGGCCGGATCGGGATACAGGCGAATCGGCATCACGGCCATGACGGGGATTCGATCTCCTCGATATTGTCGATCGGCATCTCTTCCTTCAGCCCGATTCGGTCAGCGGTTTCGATGCAAATCCGCATCGGAAAGCCCCTTCGCTCGAGAAACCGCAGCAGGCGCTCGCGATCCTTGCGCGCATCGCCCCCACTCTTGCGCTTTCTCCGCGCGGCATCGAACGCCAGTTCGTGCTCGGTGTCCCCCGCATAGAACTCATCCAGGATCGTTTCGCGGACATCCGCGGGGACGCCCTTCTCGATGAGTTCCTTGCCCATCAGACGCCGGCCCACGGGCCGGGACTCCAGCCGGTAGCGCACCCGGCTGCGGGCCGCGCGCGCATCGTCCAGATATCCGTAGCGGGTGAACCGATCCAGAAGGGCGTTGACCTCCGCTGCCGGGTAGCCGCGCTGGCGCATCTTCTGAAAAATTTCAAAACGGGTATGCGAGCGCCGGGTGAGGATGCGCAGCGCCGTCGCCTCCATCCGTTCGGCATCGGAGGGCGCATCGCTCTCGCCGCTTGTGTCTTTGGCTTCTTTCTCTTCTTTTTTCCGGCGATAACCGCCCAAATTCCTTCCCCTCAGGCGGTTCGGGAAGTGTCCTTCCGGCGGGCCCCTACTTGGGCGTGGAGGCCTTGGCCTCGCCCTTCTCCGGTGCCGCCGTGGCCTCGTCCTTCTCCGGTGCCGCCTCGGCTTGCGCCGCCCCGGCGGAGGCAGGGGCGATCCCGGCCGCGCTCCGCACCTGATCTTCGATGCGGGCAAAGATGTCCAGGTTCTCCTTCAGGAAGCGCTTGACGTTCTCGCGGCCCTGGCCGATGCGCTCCTCCCCGTAGGAGTACCATGCGCCGGTCTTGGCGACGACGCCGTGTTCCACCGCCAGGTCGAGCACATCGCCCTCGCGCGAGATCCCCTGCCCGAACATGATGTCGAATTCGGCCGTCCGGAAGGGCGGCGAGAGTTTGTTCTTCACGACGCGGACGCGGGTGCGGTTGCCCACGTTGTTCTCGCCTTCCTTGATGGCGGCGATGCGGCGCACGTCGAGCCGGACGGAGGCGTAGAATTTGAGCGCGTTGCCGCCGCTGGTGGTTTCCGGGTTTCCAAACATGACGCCGATTTTCATGCGAATCTGGTTGATGAAGACAAAGCAGGTGTTGCTCCGGCTGACGACGCCGGAGAGCTTGCGCAGCGCCTGGCTCATGAGGCGGGCCTGCAGACCGACGTGGTGATCGCCCATCTCCCCTTCGAGCTCGGCCTTGGGCACGAGGGCCGCCACCGAGTCGATCACAACGACGTCCACGGCGGAGCTGCTGGTCAGCGTTTCGGCGATCTCGAGGGCCTGCTCCCCGGTGTCCGGCTGGGAGACGATCAGGTTATCGGTCTGCACCCCCAGGGCCTTGGCATAGATCGGATCGAGGGCGTGCTCGGCGTCAATGAAGGCCGCCGTTCCGCCCCGCCGCTGGGCCTCCGCCACCACGTGAAGGGCGATGGTCGTCTTGCCGGAGGATTCGGGCCCGAAGATCTCGATGACGCGGCCGCGGGGCACGCCGCCGGTCCCCAGGGCGATGTCGAGCGAGACCGACCCGGTGGAGATCGTCGGGATGGGGCCCAGGTGCGGGCCCTCTCCCAGGCGCATGATGGAGCCTTTCCCGAACTGCCGGTTGATGTGGGTGAAAGCCATCTCCAGGGCTTTTTCGCGGCGCTCCTTGTCTTTCGGATCGGCAGCCGGCGGGATGGAGGACCCGTTCTTCTGGTTCATCTTCGTGGCTCCTTGTCGGATGCGTTCGGGTCGTTCGGGGCGGGCAAAGTGCAATTTAGGGGATCGCCCGCCGCTTCGCAACGGCAGCGGCCGGGCGTGCCCCGGACCCGGAACAGATTCGCGTTCTCTCTCAAAGCGTCCTTTTTTCTCGATGGGTAGCTGACTCTATTTTCGCCAATATTACGGCATATATATAGCGAAAGTCAAGAGAAGTTTTTCACCCCCACGTTCCTCAAAAACCCTTGGAGATCAAGAAAATTTAATTAAAATCAACCACTTGGAGAAAACCCGTTTTTTTTCTCGAAGAAGCGAATAACCCGCCCTTTTGGTTGTTATGCCCAATGTGGGGTCTGCTTTTGTGCCGCAGGCGCCCGGATTTCACATTTCATCCCTGTGCAATCGAGTCCATCGGGCGGCGGAATTTTCTCCTCCCGGTTGGTTTCGAGGCGGGGGCGGCCTCCTCCACTCCTCCTTCCCTGGGCCGCTCCCGCCATTTTTTTGTGCGGGGGCTGCGCCCGAGACATCCCTTCGCATGTCCGTTGCAAAGAGAAGAGGGAGCGGTCCGGATCAGGCGGGCAGCCTCTCGGTGCGGAGGGCGGTGTAGATCGCCCCCCGGGGCTGGAGTTCGCTTTGGTAGAGCACCGCCTCGCGGATCGGATACGGCGGCGGCGGCCGAAGCCCCCTTCCCTCGGCGGCCTCCAGTTCCCCCTCGAGTCCCGCGGGCGGTCTTCCCTTCACCCGGCGGCGGGCCAGCGTCAGATGGGCCGAAAAAGGCAGCTCGCGTTCCTCTCGGGGAAAACCCGCCGCCGCCAGCCG
>JAQBZT010000311.1 GCA_027622355.1 bacterium
TTCTCGCCAGGAGGCAGCGGGGCCGCATCCCCGAGGGCGCCCCCCGCAGCGGCACGGCAAAGGATTTGCCCGAGTACGACCCCAAGGAAGCGGCCGGCTTCGCCGCGGCGCGCATGGCGGGAAGCGGCAAGAGCGGGGAAGACCTCGCCGCCTGCTTCGAGGCCGCCTACGAAGGAGCGCCGCGCCCTGTGGAAATCACCGGCTACATGGCGGGCCAGCCGATCCTGGGCGATCCGGGCCCGCCGCCGCCCGGCGAGAAGCGCAAGCTCCCGCCCCCGCCCGCCCCCGATCAGGGCGGCGCACCTGCCGGCTGGAGCGCGGCATGAAAACGGCGAAACCCCTTCTCTCCCTGGGCGGCATCTCGCTCGCAGAGGCGCTCCTCGCGCGCAGGTCCCACCGCAAGTTCGCCCCCGAGGCGATCCCGCCGGATGCGATCCGCGACGCCATCGAAGCGGCCTGCCTCGCACCGAGCCCGCACGGCACCTCGCCCTGGCGCTTCTGCGTTCTCGAGTCGGCGGAATCCAAACAGCGGCTCGCCGGGGAGATGGGCAGGGACTTTCTCCGCGACATGGAGAAAGAAGGCGTCCCCGAGGCGGAGCGCGCGCGCCGCCACGCGGGGAGCCTCCGCCTTTTGACGGACGCGCCCGCCCTCATCCTCGCCGCGCTCTCCTTCGCCGGGATGGATCGCTACGCGGATCCCGAAAAGCAGAAAAACGAGCACATGATGGCCGAGCACAGCCTGGGCGCCGCGCTGCAGAACCTCATGCTCGCCCTCGCCGCGCAGGGGGTGGGCTCGGTCTGGCGGTGCGCCCCGCTCTTTTGCCCCGAGACGGCGCGGGCGGCGCTCGATCTGCCGGCCGACTGGTCGCCCCGTGCGCTCATCGTCGCGGGATTTCCCACTGCGCCGGCCCTGCCGAAGGCCGCCCCTTCGCCCCAGGTGGTGACCCGGTGAGCGCCCCCGCTTCGGTCCTCGCCCTCGCCGGCGGCGTCGGCGGCGCGAAGCTCGCCGTCGGCCTCGACGCGGCGCTCCCGCCGGGCGCGCTCTCGGTGATCGTCAACACGGCGGATGACCTCGGCCTGCACGGCCTGCACATCAGCCCCGATCTCGACACGGTGATGTACAACCTCGGCGGGCTCTCCGACCCCGCGCAGGGATGGGGCATCGCCGGGGACACCACGCGCGCCCTCGAGCTGATCGGCCGCTACGGGGGGCCGGACTGGTTCCGCCTCGGGGACGCCGACATGGCGACGCACATCCGCCGGACCCAGCGGCTCGCCGAGGGGGCGCGGCTGACCGAGGTGACCGCCGAGCTCTGCGCCGCCCTCGGGATCGCCACGCGCGTTCTCCCGATGACGGACGCGCCCGTCGCAACGCGCGTCCAGACTCCGGAGGGGGAGCTCGAGTTCCAGGACTACTTCGTCGCACGGGGCACCCGCCCCGCCGTGACGGGGGTGCGCTTTCAGGGGTCGGAGTCGGCGAAGGGAACCCCCGAGGCCATCGCCGCCATCGAGGGCGCCGGGGCGATCATCTTCTGCCCCTCGAATCCGATCGTGAGCATCGGGCCGATTCTCGCCATCGGGGAGATCCGCGAGCGGCTCCTCGCGGCAAAAGTGCCGCGGGTGGCGGTGAGCCCCATCGTGGGCGGCGCCGCGCTGCGCGGGCCGGCGGCGGAGATGCTCACCGGGTTGGGCCACGAGGCCACGGCGCAGGGGGTGGCGGAAATTCTGATGCCCTTCCTCGATGGCTTCGTCGTGGACATGCAGGACGCCCATCTCGTCCCCGCGCTCGAGAAATTCGGCATCCGGGCCTGCGCCCTGCAGACCATCATGACCGACACCCCATCGAAAAAACGGCTGGCCGAGGAGGTACTCGCCTTCGCGGCCACGCTCTAGCCGTGGCGCCAGCCGTGCTATGATGGCGGGAAAATTGGCAGTGGACCAATTTGCACAAATGGACTGACGATGTCATTCCGAAGGAGCGCAGCGACTGAGGAATCTGCTTGTCGAAAAGCAGAGTCCTCGCGCCTCCGGGCGCTCGGAATGACAGAAAAAAACGCAAACTGACCCACTACCGAAAAATTCCTCCTCCACCGAGAGAGAAAGAGATGACGCCCTGCATCGTTCTCGTTCCGGTCCGCGATTTCAGGACCGGAAAATCCCGCCTCTCCCCGGTCCTCTCGGAGGAGGAGCGCGACGGCCTCGGCCGCTGGATGCTCGAACGCGTCCTCGCGGCGCTGCGCGGGGCGGCGGCCGCCTGCGAGGTGGCCGTCCTCAGCGACGCCGAGGAGGTGCTCTCGCTCGCGGCAGAGTTGGGGGCCGCGGGCCTCCTGTGCGAGGGGCGGGACATGAACGCGGATCTGGAGCGGGGCCGCGGCTGGGCGCTCGCGCGCGGCGCGGCGAGCCTCGCCGTCATCCCGGGCGATCTGCCCCTGCTCGGGCGCGATGATGTGGACGCCTTTCTCGAAAAAGGCGCGCCGGGCCACGTCCTGCTCTCCCCCTCGCCCGACGGGGGAACGAACGCTCTTTGGACCCCGGCTGCGGACGCCATTCCCTTCCGGTTCGGGCCGGGGAGTTTCGAGAAGCACCGCGCGGCCGCCGAGGCGGCGGGTCTGAAAGTGCGCATCCACGAGGGGGCGGGCTTTCGCCTCGATGTGGATCAGCCCGGAGACCTCGACGCCTTTCTCGAGGCGGGCGCCCCGGCGCCTCCCTGGCTGGAGGCCCGGCCCAAGCGATGACCGCCATCGAAATCATCCCCCTCGCCGGATTGCCGGAGGTGCGGCCGGGCGATCCGCTCGGCCGGCTGATCGCGGACGCCCTCCAGCGCGAGAAGATCGCCCTTCGCGAGGGCGATGTGCTCGCCGTCGCGCAGAAGATCGTCAGCAAGGCCGAGGGGCGCTTCGTGCGGCTCTCCGATGTCGAGCCCTCGCCCGAGGCGGTTCGCATCGCCGGGCGCGACGGCCGCGACGCGCGGCTGGTGGAGGTCGTCCTCCGCGAGTCGAACGAGATTGTCATCGCCACCGAGCGCGCCCTCATCGTCGAGCACCGCTCGGGGGCCGTCTGCGCCCATGCGGGGGTGGACCGCTCGAACCTGGCGGAGGGCGCC
>JAQBZT010000312.1 GCA_027622355.1 bacterium
ATAGACCCCTATCTGCCGCAGGCCTTCAAGAGAAAACAGATCGCCCAGCCCCTCCCAGAGCAGGGAGAAACTCCATCCCAGCAGGAGGATGACCCCTGCCGCCCAGAGGAGTCTCTCCCGGGAGGAGGGCCGCGCAGGCAGCCGGACCGGGGATGCCGCCTGCATCATGAAATCCTCCTCCGGATAAAGGCGCTCAGCACGTCCGCGCCCGCCACGAGGGCGAACAGGGCCAGGATGAGCGTCGCCGTCTGTCCATGCTCGAACATCCGCATCGAAATCTCGATCTGCTGGCCCAGCCCGCCGGCGCCGACAAAGCCGAGGATGGCCGCCGCCCGCATGGCGCACTCCCAGCGGTAGAGGGTGTAGGAGAGGAGCGTTCGAAAGACGGTCGGAACGACGCCGTAGAAAATCACTTTCGGCAACGACGCCCCTGCGGCGCGCAGGGAGATGGCCGGCCGCAGATCCGCCCCCTCCAGAATCTCCGCGAACACCTTTCCCACCACACCGGCGTAGGCCACTCCCAGCCCGAGAACACCCGGTGCCGGTCCCAGACCCACGGCACGGACGAACATCAGGGCCCACACCAGTTCGGGGATGGATCGCATGAAGTTCAGGACAAAGCGCGCGCTCAGGTAGACGGCGGAGTGGAAGCGTTTTTTCCAGGGACCGGGATCGGGGTCTCCCTCGAACAAAGCGCCGCCGAGGGTGAAGGTGCTGGCCGCAAAGAGCGAGAGCGGCGCGCCGAAGAGAAGCGCCAGAAAGGTTCCCGCCGTGGCGAGCTGAATCGTTTCCAGAACGGGTTTTCCGATTTCCCGCAAGAACGCCGCACTGAAGTCGGGCCGCAGGAATCCCGAAAGAAAATTCGCCATGGAATTGAGGGAGTCCTGCCGGAAAAGCAGGACCGGATTCGAGTCGGTCAAAACGAAGCTGGCCAGAAGGACGGCGGCCAGGGAAAAGAAAAAGACAAACCCGCCCGGCGAGAGGCGGGGTTTTTCGGGGATGGCAGAGGCGGCGGCGGTCATCTCAGCGGCCGTTTTCGAAGGCGGCCCTCAACCAGGAGCGGGCGTCATGGGTGCCGGCGGCCTCGGTCGCGTAGAGTTTGGCGAGAAGGTCTTCGGTCACCGCACCGGGCGGCAGGTCGAACAGAAGCCCTTCGGGATGAAGGCCGATGATTCGGGGAAAGTGCCGGAGGGCGAGGGGCACGTCGTGGAGACTGACGATCAGTGTTTTGCCCTCGGCATTGCTCATGTGGCGCAGCATGGCAATGAGGCTGTCCGACAGGGAGGGGTCAACACTCGCAATCGGCTCGTCGGCGAGAAGATGGCGCGGATTCTGGATCAGCGCGCGGGCCATGGCGACGCGCTGCTGTTCGCCGCCGCTGAGGCGATCGGTGCGCTCCCAGAGCTTTTCCAGAACACCGACTTTTTGGGCCGCCGCCGCCGCCTGCTCCACGTCGCGGGGGAAGAAAAGAGAGCGCATGGCGCGCAGGAACGACCATGTGCCGAGATTTCCGGCCAGGATGTTGTGGATCACACGGAGGGAGGCGACAAGATTGTGCTGCTGGTAGATCGTGGCGGTCCGCGCGCGCAGCTTGCGGAGTTCTTTTCCCGGCAAGAATGCCGGGTTGATTCCGTCCACGCGGATCTCGCCGGTGTCGGGGAGAAGCGTGAGGTTCAGAAGGCGAAGCAGGGTGGTCTTGCCGGCCCCGCTCGGGCCGATGATGGCGGCCGACTCTCCGGGTTGGAACGCGAGATTCAGATATGCAATGGCCGTATACTTGGATCCGTCCGCGCGCCGGTAGCGTTTGGTTACGTTTTCGATGGAAAAAGCCGGATCCAATGTCCCGCGCCGTCCTGTCGCATCTTCAGGGGAATTTGGGGGAAGGGCGGCGGCGCCTCTTCCGCAGAAGTTAGTTCCGCAGCTTTTTCAGGAGCCCCGCGTCCTCGGCGGCGTCTTCGATACCCTTGAAGTCGCCGGGGAAGGCCACGACGTATCCCGTGGCGCGCTGGAGGGCGAGAATCTTTTTGTGCGCGGGGTTGTCCGGATTCAGCTTGAGAAACGCGCCGGTGAGCCGGCTCAGAAGGCGCCGATCCAGGTCGCCCCGCGCTGTCCAGTTGTAGTCGACATAGCCGGGGGTGGTGTAGAAAACTGTGACCTTGGATGTGTCGATCTTTCCCGACTTCACAAGCTTTTCCCACACCGCTTCGTTGAGGACGCCGGCGTCCACCTTGCCGGCCTCCACCCATTTGGCGGTGGCGTCATGAGCGCCGGAGAAACTGAATTTTGCGAAATTCTTTTCCGGGATCAGGCCGGCCCGTTTGAGGAAAAAGCGGGGCATGAGGTGGCCCGAGGTGCTGCTCACGCTCCCGAAGGCGAAGGTTTTTCCCTTCAAATCGGCCAGCGCTTTGATTCCGCTCCCTTTGCGGGTGATGAATTTGCTGCGGAAATTCAGGTCGCGGATCCGCATGACGAGCGGCACCGCTTTCCCCTTCGTGCGGATGCGGGCCTGTACATGGGTGAAGCCGCCGTACCAGACAAGGTCCAACTTGCCGGCGGCGAGCGCCTCGACGGTAGCGGCATAATCCACCAGCGGAGTGAACTTCACTTCAACGCCGAGTTCTTTCGAAAGGTAATCCGCCAGGGGCGTGAACTTGCGGATGAGTTCGGTGGGCGATTCGTCCGGGATGGCCGAAATACGGAGGGTCTGCGCGGACGCGGCGGCGGCGGCGAACAACAGGACGCCCAGCATGAGCAGCGGAAGCCATTTTGCAATGCGTCTCGGAAACATCATCGAATTTGTTGCCTCCAGGCTGAAAAGTGGCGATCCGCCACACGATTCAGATAGTATTTTTCTATACCTCCTATCGGAGAATGTCAAATCATAAGACGGAATTCCAATGGTTTACGAGCATTTACTCCGAAATCCAGGGAAGTCCGTGTTTCCGCCTGATTTGATTTCCCTTGCACCGTCAGCCCCCATTCCTTGACCCCCGATGAGGGGTGCCGATACGATTTGCCCGTCACCTTTCCCCCACATTATGCGGCGGAACAGAGCGAAAAGAGCCGGTAATCTTTGTAACTATATGATATAATTGGCTA
>JAQBZT010000313.1 GCA_027622355.1 bacterium
GGGGAAGCGCAGGTGCGCGGAGCGGCCGAGCGCGCCGTTCCCTGGCTGGCGGGAGAAGTCCTGCTCTTCAGCAGCCCGCGCGTGCGGGCGATGCGCAGCGCCGAAATTTTGCGCGCGGCGCTGCCGGTGGCGCTCGCTGTCCCTCCGCCCGAGGCTGTGCCGGAGCTGGCGGAACTCGACCTCGGCGAGTGGGAGGGGGAGAGCTACGCCTCCCTTCAGGAAAAATCGCCCGAGCGCCTCGCCGCCCATTACGCCGATTTCGTCCGCGCCCGCCCGCCGGGGGGGGAGTCGCTCGCAGACCTTGCGGCGCGGGTGCGCCCCGCCTTTGCCGCCCTCCGGGAGCGCGCCCGCGGGCGGGCCGCCCTCATCGTGGCCCACGCCGCCGTCAACCGGATCATCTTGTGCGATGCGCTGGGGGTTCCGCTGGAGAATTTCTTCCGCCTCGATCAGGGTGCCGCCGCCCTCAACGTGCTCGATTTCTACGCGGACGGCGCCTGCGTTCTCCGCCTTCTGAACGGGTGAGGGGCGCTAGTCGTCCTTTCCGTTTTCCTTGTGGTCCGATCCCTTCTGCATCAGAATCGCCAGCATGAAGAACATGTTGAAGCCCTGGATCAGAAGAAGGAAGGCGTCCACCGTCCGGCCGTTTTTCATGACGATGGAGGAGATGCCGAGAGAGATGGAGAGCAGGAAGATGAAAAAGACGGTCTGGTGGCGCGAGAGGCCCAGGTCGTTCAGCTTGTGATGGATGTGATCGCGGCCGACGTACTCCAGCCACTCGCGGATGTTGCGTACCCGTCCCGAGCCGAAGCGCAAAAGCGTGATGTAGGACATATCGAAGAACGTGACGCCCAGAATGAGGAGGGGCATGAGGAACGCCTTGATGGGGTCCTGGGTGTCCCACTCGCCCATAACGGCGAGGCAGGCCAGGGTGAAGCCGATGAAGGTGCTGCCCGCGTCCCCGAGGAAGATGGAAGCCGGCTGGCTCGGCCTGAAGTTGTAGGGGAGAAAGCCGATGCAGCCGCCCATCAGCCCGAGGCTGAGGAACATCAGAAAGGGCTGATTGGTCTGCAGGGCGACGAGCCCGATGAAAAATGAGGAAATGGCGCCCAGGCCCGCCGCGAGGCCGTCCATGCCGTCCAGGAAGTTGAGGGCGTTGGCGATGCCGATGATGCCGACGAAGGTCAGAACGACCTCGATGGAATCGCCAAGCCATCCCGCCGGCAAGAACGAGAGCCGCACCCCGGAGTAGACCACGATGGTGCAGGCCGCGATCTGGCCGAGGAGCTTGATGGTGGCGGGCACCTTCCGGATGTCGTCCATCAGCCCGATGATCAAGATGAGAAGCGCCGCGATGCCGACGCCCTTCATCTGGGGCGAATAGAGATTATTCACCCCGACCGAGAGGCCGAAGCCGATGAAGACCGCCAACCCGCCCAGCAGCGCGGTGGGCCCCTGGTGGACCTTGCGCGCGTCGGGAACATCGAGCGCGCCGATGCGGTGGGCGATGGCGCGGACGAGGGGCGTCATCAAGAAGGTGACGAGCATCGAGACGGCCGGGATGTAGACCCACCGGAAGTCGTTGAGCTTCAGCCAGCCGCGCACCTGCGGCATCATGACGAAGAGGAGTAAAAAGAAGGCGACGCCGTAGAGGTAGAAAAACCCGTAGTTGTAACCGGGGCTTTGGGTGGCTTCTTCATCGGGTGGCATGGGGCTTCCTCATTTCTGAAAAATCCTTCGCGCGGCATCCATGATCCGATCGGCTTCATCCGCCGTCAAGGATGGGTAAATCGGCAGGGAAATGTGCCGGGCCCATGCGGCCTCGGTGCCCGGAAAGCCGCTCTCGCCGAGCAGGCGGTGGAGCGGTGCATGGATGGGCCGCCGCACCCCGATTCCCTCGGCCGCAAATGCGCGGCAGGCGGCATCGGCCGCGCCGGGCCCTTGTTTCTCCCCCCAAACTTCGGGAAGCCGGACCACATAGCGGTGATAGACATGGCGCCCCGCCGGCGGGTCCCCGGGAAGGCCCAGGCCCGACTCCGCAAGTCCCTCGCGGTAGCAGGCCGCGATCTTCCGCCGGGCCTCGATGAAGCGCTCGTAGCGGGCCAGCTGCGAGAGGCCGAGGGCCGCCTGAAGATCGGTGAGTTTGTAGTTCCACCTCGGGAGTGTGTTTTCCCGCTCATCGTAGGAGCGCGCATCCCGGGCGGCCGCGAGCAGGGCCGCATCATCGCCCGCGATCATCCCGCCCTCGCCGGTGGTGAGGAGCTTGGTCGCATAGAAGCTGCAGATGGCGAGGCGGCCCGCCGCCCCGGCCGAAGAGCCCATCCGGCTCGCCCCCAGCCCTTGGGCGATGTCCTCGATGACGGGCACGCCCAGCGCGGCGATGTCGTCGGTCTCGGCCGCCGCGCCGAACAGATGGGTGACGATGACGGCGCGAGCCCCCTCGGCGGCGGCGCCCACGGTCTCGGGGGTGGGATTTCCGGTTTCGGGGTCCACGTCGCAAAGCCGCGCTCTGGCGCCCGTGTGGCGCACAGCCTGGAGGAGCGCTGCGCAGTTGTAGGAGGGAATCACCACGTCGCAGCCGGGGCCCACCCCCATCGCATGAAGCGCCAGGTGAAGGGCGGCGAGGCCGCTGCTGACCGCAACGGCATCGCTCCGCTTCAGGTAGGCCGCCATCTGACGCTCGAATTCGGCGACCCGCGGGCCTTCGGCGATCTGGCCCGAGCGGACAGCCTCGGCCGCGGCCTGGGCGTCGGCTTCATCGAGCGTGGGGCGTGAATGGGGGATGTCGTCTTTCAATCTCGGCTCAGGGATGGAGGAAGAGTCGGGCCGAGCAGAACGCCTCGGCGGAGTGGACACGGGCCTGGATGCCGCGGAAGGTCGCCGTGGCGAGGGCCATGTCCAGGATGTTTTTTCCCGGGATGTTCGTTTTTCCCATCTGGGAGGCGTGGGCCTCGAGCGCCCGCACCTTTTTGTCCAGAACCTCCTCGATGTCGACGTAGACGGAGGGATGGAAGTCGAGGGTCGTCGGCCCCTCGTAGAACAGAAGGTTGGGGACGT
>JAQBZT010000314.1 GCA_027622355.1 bacterium
CTACTTGTGCTTCCAGGTGTCTCCGCTGTAGAGCAGCTTCTTCAGATTGCCCTCTCCCTTGGCGCGGGCGGCGGCCACCTGCTCTTCAATCTGTTGATCGTAGACGGGACGCTCCACATCGCGGAAAACGCCCACCGGCACGGGTCCGCCCTCGAGTTCGATGCGGCTCAGGGCGAAGGGATAGATGCCCTGCGCATCCTTCACATTGTGGACGGTGATGCCTTCGCTTCCCTCCGGCACGATCTCGAAACCAAAATCCTTCATCTTGATGCCGCGGCGGTCGTCCTGCGGGCCGTAGACGAGCGGCTGGCCGTCCTCCATGTAGAGCACGTTATTTTCCTTTATCCCCTTTTCGGTGTACTGGTGCCAGGCGCCGTCGTTGAACACGATGCAGTTCTGGAAAATCTCGACGAACGCCGTGCCCTCGTGCCGGGCAGCCTGCAGGAGTATCTCGCCCATGTGCTTCTGATCGCGGTCAATCGTGCGGGCCACGAAGCTGCATTCGGCGCCCATGGCCACCGAAATGGGATGGAGGGGATAGTCCAGGGAGCCGAGGGGAGAGGATTTCGTCCGGGTTCCCACCTGGCTGGTCGGGGAGTACTGCCCCTTCGTGAGGCCGTAGATCCGGTTGTTGAACAGGAGAATCTTCACGCCCACGTTCCGGCGCATGGCGTGGATGAGATGGTTCCCGCCGATGCTGAGCGCGTCGCCGTCGCCGGAGATGACCCAGACCGAAAGCCCCGGGTTGGTGATTTTCATCCCGGTGGCGAAGGCGGGGGCCCGGCCGTGGATGGTGTGAAAGCCGTAGGTGTCCATGTAGTAGGGAAACCGCGCGGCGCACCCGATCCCGCCGACGAAGACGAAGTTTTCCTTGGGGATATCCAGCTCCGGAAGGGTTTTCTGGATCTGGGCGAGAATCGCGTAGTCGCCGCAACCCGGGCACCACCGGACAACCTGATCGGACTGGAAATCCTTCCGGGTCAGGCCCAGTCCCTTGCCGTTCAATGACTCGTTTCCGTTGGCTTGTATTTTCGTGGGCACGCTAGAGAAGCTCCTCAATCCGGGTGATCAACTCACTCACCTTAAAGGGCTTGCCCTGCACTTTGGTGCAGGGAACGGCGTCGACAAGAAATTCCGCGCGGATGATCTTGGAGAGCTGCCCCAGGTTCAACTCGGGCACAATCACGCGATCGAACTTGCCGATAACCTCGCCGAGATTGGCGGGAAACGGATTCAGATGCCGGAGATGGACATGGGAGACCGAGGCGCCCCGCGCCTGCAGGGCCTCGACGGCCGCCGTGATGGCGCCGTAGGTGCCTCCCCAGCCGATGACCAGCACCTTCCCGCTCTCCTCGCCGTGCACTTCGGCCGGCGGGATGTCCTTGGCGATGCCGGCCACCTTCGCCGCCCGGGTGCGGACCATGTGCTCGTGGTTTTCGGGCTCGTAGTTCACGTTCCCGGTGATGTCCTGCTTTTCGATTCCGCCGATGCGGTGCTGCATCCCCGGCGTTCCGGGCACGACCCAGGGCCGGGCCAGCGTGTCCGGATCCCGCAAATAGGGCATGAAACCCTCCGGGTCAACCCGGTGCTCGGCGGAGAGCGCCGGCAGATCGGAAAGCGAGGGAAGCTTCCAGGGCTCCGAGCCGTTCCCCAGGTAGCCGTCGCTGAGCAGCATCACGGGCGTCATGTACTTCACCGCAATCCGGGAGGCCTCAATCGCCGCCCAGAAGCAATCGCTCGGGGTGCTGGCGGCCAGCACCGGAACCGGGCACTCCCCGTTCCGGCCGTACATGGCCTGGAGGAGATCGGCCTGCTCCGTCTTGGTCGGAAGGCCCGTGCTCGGGCCGCCGCGCTGGACGTTCACGATAACGAGGGGCAGCTCGGCCATCACGCCGAGGCCGATGGCCTCTCCCTTGAGGGCAATCCCGGGCCCGCTCGAGCAGGTCATGCCGAGGGCGCCCGCATAGGAGGCGCCGAGCGCCGCGGAGATGGCGGCGATTTCATCTTCGGCCTGGAAGGTGTAGACGCCGAATTTCTTGTGCCGGGACAGTTCGTGGAGCACATCGCTGGCCGGGGTGATGGGATAGGCGCCCCAGAAGAGCTTCAGGCCCATCTGCCGGGTGGCCGCGATGAAGCCCAGGGCGAGGGCGGTGTTCCCCGAGATGTTCCGGTAGGTCCCCGGCGGGAAGACTGCCTCGCGGACGAGGTAGTGGCTGGCGAAAATCTCGGTGTTTTCCCCGAAATAGAAGCCCGCCTCCATGGCCTTGACGTTGGCCTCGACCAGCTCGGGCCGCTTGGCGAATTTCTCCTCGATCCACTTGCGCGTCTGATCCATGGAGCGGGAGTACATCCAGAACATGAGGCCGAGGGCAAAGAAGTTCTTGCACCGCTCCACGACGTTGGGCGGGAGGCCCAGCTCGCTGAGGGCGTTCCGCGTCATCTCGTTCAGCTTGATGGCATGCACGTCGTAGGTTTCCAGAAACTCCTTGTCATCGAGCGGGCTGGACGCATAGCCTGCCTTCTCGAGGTTTTTGTCCGTGAAAGTATCGAGGTTGGCGATGATGACGCCGCCGCGCTTGACGTCCTTGAAGTTCGCCTTCAGCGCGGCGGGATTCATGGCAACCAGCACATCGGGCGCATCGCCCGGCGTATGAATGTCCTTGCTGGAAAAATTGATCTGGAAGCCGCTCACTCCGGCAAGGGTTCCGACGGGTGCGCGAATCTCGGCGGGAAAATCGGGAAAGGTGCTGAGGTCGTTTCCGGCGATGGCGGCGGCGTTGGTGAAGCGATCGCCGGTGAGCTGCATCCCATCGCCAGAGTCACCGGCAAAACGAATGGCAACGGTTTCCACTTCCAGGAGAGGTTTTGCTCCTCCAATAACTTCCAGGAGAGGTTTTGCTCCTCCACCAACTTTCAGGAGAGGTTTTGCTCCTCCGTTTCCAGGGTCTTCAGCCATTTTCCCAGCAGTCCTTTTTGTTGGAAGAAACCAATTCGGGAAAAACCTCACACCGGTCTTCCGG
>JAQBZT010000315.1 GCA_027622355.1 bacterium
CTCCCGGATTTCCGTCCCCTCCATCCGTGCATCCACGAGATACCCTTCTTCGCCAATTTTTTGGTAAAGGCGGCCGCTTTCCACATCGTATTCATCGCTGATATCCCCGACGACCTCTTCGACCAGATCCTCCATCGTCACCACGCCGTCGCATCCGCCGTACTCGTCCACCACCACCGCGAGCTTCAGCCGGGTCCGTTTCAACTCGATCAATAAATCGTCCGCCTGCTTGGATCTCGGCACGAAATAGGGCGGCTGGATGAGGCGGGGGATATCCTTGATCGCTCCCTGTACGTCGGGACTCAACGCCAAGACCTCGCGCGCGTGGACCACACCGACGATGTTATGGATCTTCTCCCGGTAGACCAATATCCGTGAATGACCGTCCGCCTCGATGCGATCGATCAGCTGGGCGATGGTGTCCTCTTCGCTAATGGCGGATACGTCCACCAGAGGAACCATGACATTTTTCACATCCAGATCCCGGAACCGGAGAATGCGGCTGATCATTTTTCGCTCGAAGACGCGGACATCCCCTTCGCTGGGCTCCTGGACGAGCGACTCCAGCTCCTCGCGCGTGACGAAAGGCCCGCGCTTTTCGGCTTTCGCCCCCAGGCCCGTCCGAATCAGCAGGCTGAGCAGCCACACCACGGGATAAACGACGAGACGCGCCCTCCAGATGACCCGGGCGAGAACCGGGGCAAGGGTGTCCGCCCGCTCCTGACAAAAACTTTTCGGCACCACTTCGCCGAAGACCACCAGGAAGGGAATCACCACGAGGATCGAAACCAGCTCGCCATAGCGCGGCCCTATCCATCCGATCGTGAAAAGGGTGGCCAGCGAGACGTTCAGGACAAAGCTGGTGTTGTGAAGCACCAGGATCGTCCCCATCAGCCACTCGGGCGATTCCAGCAGCTTGAGCGCTTCGATCGCTCCCTGGTTCTGCTCCTGGGCCAGCGAGCGCAGCCGCGCGCGGCTGGCGGTAACGATGGCGATTTCCGAGCCTGAGAAAAAAGCCTCCAGAAACAGAAGCATCAAGCCGATGGGGAGGGCCGCCGCGAGGGTCATGTGCCCGCTCCTCCCCGCTGGCTGACGCGCAGGCGCACAATCCGGTTTTCCCGCACTTCGAGGACGGTGATCTCCAGATCGCCGCTGTACACCCGCTCGCGGGGCCGGGGAATCCGGCCGAGCAAGGTGAAAACGAAACCGCCCAGCGAGTTCGCCTGAATCTCCCCGGGAAAAGACCAACCCGTCACGCTGGTGAAATCGTTGAGGGGGGCCACCGCCTGGCAGAGGTAGGAGCCGTCGGGCAGAAGTTGAATTTCCTGGTCGCCGTCAATGTCGTACTCATCGCGGATCTCTCCGAAAATCTCCTCCAGAAGATCCGTCATCGTCACCAGGCCGGCCACCCCGCCGTATTCGTCCGCGATGATGGCGATGTGCGTCCGCTGCTTGCGAAAAACGCGGAAGAGTTCATCGAGCTTCAGGCCCTGCGGCACCACCAGGGGCTTGCGGAGCATATTCTCCGTCACAATCTCATCGGGCCCGAAATTCTTCCGGCGCACCGTCCGGAGAAAATCCTTCGCGTAGAGTACCCCCACAATATGATCCCGGTCTCCCCGGTAAATCGGGATTCGCGAGTGCGGAGTGTTTCGCAGGCGGTTCACCGTCTCGGCAATCGAGAGGTCCGCCTCCCAGCAGACCATGTCCGTCCGGGGAACGATCGCCTCGCTTACGCGCCTGTCGTGGAATTCAAAAATGTTCCGGATGTAGGTCCGCTCCGCAGCGCCGAGCTCTCCCTCTTCAAGGCCCGCATCCACCAGGGCGAGAAATTCGTCCTCGAGGAGGATGTTGCTCGGGGCGCGCGGCGGCGCTCCCATGAGGCGAAGAATGCCGTTGGATATCTGAAGAAACACCCAGCGAAGGGGATAGATCGCGCGGGCAAACATCCCGATCGGAATCACCAGAAACCGCGCGAACATCTCGGGGAAGCGCGCCGCCACCGATTTCGGGGTGACCTCTCCGAAAATCACAAGAATGGGAATCATGACCACCGCCGAGTAGCGGCCCATCTCTTCGCCGAAAAGGGCCACGACCGTACCGGTGAAAACCGCCGAGGCCGCAATGTTGACGATCTCGTTGCCCATCAGGATGGAGATGATCAGGCGGCGAGGCCGATCGAGGAGCGCGGCGACGCGCTGCTCGATGCCGCTTCCCCTCGTGCGGAATGCCTGGAGACGCGGCTTTCCCAGAGAGAAAAAAGCCGTCTCGCTCGCGGAAAATCCGGCGGACAGGCCGATCAGGATCAGAAAAGCGAGCAGACGGAAAGTGATGTCGGCTTCCATGCCTAGCCTCTCCAGCCCGGAGAAGCGGGCAGTGGCCGATCCGGAGGTTCCGCGTCAGAGGTGGATTCCCGGTCGATACTCAAAGTTTCAAGCCTCTCAAAAAGTCCCTGAAAGCAGGGCCCAAATCGTCCCTCGAAAGCGCAAACTCGACCGTCGCCTGCAGAAAGCCGAGCTTGCTTCCGGCGTCATAGCGCTTGCCCTCGAAGGCGTAGGCGTAGATCGGCTTCTCCTGCAGAAGCAGCCGAAGGCCATCGGTCAACTGTATCTCGCCCTTCGCGTCCGGCGTCACTTTTTCGAGGGCGGGAAAAATCCCCGGGTCGAGCACATAGCGGCCGATGATGGCCATGTCCGAGGGCGCCTCCTCGGGGGAGGGTTTTTCGACCATGCCGCGGAGCAATATGACGCCCTCCTCCGGGGCGGGCGCATCGGCGGGAATGATGATGCCGTACTTGGAGACATCCTCCCTCGGCACCTGCATTACCGCCAGCGTGGACGCCCCGTACCGCTCGTAGACCTCGCAGAGCTGCCGCACGGCCGGCTTTTCCGCCCGAATGATATCGTCGCTCAGAAAAACGACGAACGGCTCATCCCCCACCACTTCCTTGGCGCAAAGAACGGCGTGTCCCAGGCCCAGAGGCTGCTTCTGGCGGATGGATACGATACG
>JAQBZT010000316.1 GCA_027622355.1 bacterium
GCGCCGGCGTGCCGGCTGGCGGCGGCGAACTGGCCCGCCCGGGCGTCCATCAGGGTCTGCCACTCGAAGGAAAGCTGGCCGCTCGAATCGTAGAGCAGAATGGGCCGGTGGCGGACATCAATGTACGCTTTCTCGGACAGCCGAAGGGTCGGGGCGAAAAAAAGATTTCCGTGACGCAGGCTCATGGCCCGCAGGAGGGCGTGCCCGTATCCGGGCATTTCATCCACCTGGGGAAGGTAGCCCGCACCGGTCCACAGGACGCGGGCGGCGGGGTGGGCCCGCAAGAGGGCCTCGAGCTCACCGGCGGCGGCATCGTCCGGGTCCATGCGGATGATGAGCGGGGCGCTCTTCTCCACGGCGAGGGCGATTAGTTTTTCGAACACTCCCCCGCGCAGGGGCGGCACGCCGGGCTTTTCGCTCTTCTCGCCCTCCGGGGGGTGGATCCGCAGGGGAATCAGCCCGATGCCGAAGGCACCCGATGCGAGCTGGCTCCGGGTTCGCTCCAGAAAGGCGCCATCCGGCCGGGCCCCCTCCACCCCGCTCCCTGCGGCGGTCAGGGGGATCAGACGGCCGGGGTGGCGGCGGACCGCCTCTGCGATGGTGCGCGCATCCGGGGCGGTGACGGCGGCGAGCGCCACATCCTCGCGGTCCATCTGCCGGATCAGAGCGTCGGTGTCCGTTTCCGCCTTGAGCGTGAGGGCAAGGTCGATGAGAGGAGTGTCACTCTTTTCCATGAACGCCCGGAGGGTTTTTCCGTAGCGGGCGATCTGCGCTTCGCGGGGCGTTTTCGGGGCGGCGGCGGACGGCAGGGGCGCCGGCTTGCGGGCGCACCCGAAACCGAAGGCGAGCCAGTAGAGGAGGATCATCCCCAGCGCAACCAGCCGCACGATCACCCCGAGCCATGAGGGCGCGGGCCTGCGGGGCGGATGTCTAAAGCGGCGGAGGAAGTCCATCACGGGCGCGCTAGTCATCGAGGATGGCGACCGCCCGGATGTGGGTGCCGGTCGCGCCCGTCCAGGAGAGCGGCAGGACGCTCGCCGTGAAGCCGTGCGCCCTCGGGATGGCGCCGAGGTTGGCGAGGTTTTCGATGTGCCAGTATTCGCGCTTCTGGAAGAGGCGGTGGCAGGGCCAGGGGTCCTTCCGGTCCATCATCTCCTGAATCGGCAGATCGAAGCCCGGGGCGTCGATGCCCATCACCTGCACCCCCTGATCGATGAGCCACTCGGCGCTCTCGCCGATCATTCCGGGATGGTCGGTCAGGTAGCGCGCCTCATCGTTGTAGCTGGCCGCCCCCGTCCAGATGAAGACGATTTCCCCGCCCTTGATCGTGTAGCTTTCCTTTACGAGCGCGGCCTGAAGGTCGGCGATCTCGATGGGCTCGCCCGGCTTTTTGCGGCGCAGATCGAGCCGGAGGCCCGGCCCGTAGCATTTATCAATGGGGATGGACTCGGACCAGGAGTCGTTCTGCCCGCCGTGGCTCCGCGCGTCGATGTGGGTGCCGCAGTGTTCGCTGAAGATGCAGACGCTGTGGGCGAAGAGCTCGGGAAAGCCCATCTTGTCCGTTCCGACGCGCTTCGCCGACTCGAAGGTCGTCTCCACCAGCTTGATGAGGGGCTGCAGCGTGCCGGGGTAGTGCTGCATGTTCTGGTGAACCGGCATCGAGAGATCGATGATCCGGGGCATGGTGTCTCCTTTCGGGCGCCTTTTTATTCCGCCCGGATCCGGCGCTCGGGCGTCCACTTCGTGAAGTCGAGCCACCAGCGCTCGCGCCGGATGTCGATGAGCTTCTCGCGCATGGCGGCGCTGCGGGGGGTGCCGAAGGCGGCCTCCTGCCAGGCGTCCGACCCAAGGACATCGAGGGTCTGGAGTTCGATGTAGGAGAGAAAGCGCCGCTCCCCCTGCGCCGTTTTCTGTATCTCGCTCTCCGCCGTCCGGATATCGGTGAGAGGCTCGTGTTTCTGGAAAAACCTGCCGCGCAGGACGCCCGGAAGGGCGGCGAGGCGGGGAAGATGCTCCTCTTCGTACCAGGCGATGAGTTCCTCGTCGGCCCCCGGCGCCCCGGTCGAGTTGAGGCGGACGGTGTAGGCGAAGGGGGCGTCCCAGTCCGGCTCCCCGCCCGCGGACGCCCTGAGTTCATAGACGGCGCGCTCGGCGTCCCGGATGAACTTCATGCTCTCTTTCGTCCAGGGGGAGGGGTTGTTGAGCGAGTTCAGATAGTAGTCGCTCCCGAAGGCCTCGAGGGTGTCGCCCTCGAAGATGTTCAGGGTGTTGTGCTGCTCGGCGCCCGCCGCGGCCTTGTAGCGGTGGAGCACCTGGAAGCCGGGGCCCTTGACCCGATCGGTCGAGTGCTCGCAGTTGTGCCACTGGCGGAAGTCCTCGTAGCGCTCGGCGGGCACGTTGATCCAGATGGCGGCGAGGGCCTGGTGCGCGGGTGCGGACACGGCGTTCTCTCTCCTCAGGGCCCCAGGACCTCGATCAGGTTCCCGTCGGGGTCCCGCAGGAAGACCATCTGGATCTCGGGGGTGCGGCGGATGGGCTCGCTCAGAAACTCCGCCCCCTTGCTCTTCCATTCCTTGTAGGTCGCCATGATGTCCTTCACCCACATGGTGACGTAGCGGTAGCCGCTCGCGCCGTCGATCCCGGCGGAGGTGGCGGGCGGCGCGCCCGGGAAGGAGATGAGCTTGAGGTTCACGTCCCCGAACTGCATGTACTGGATGTCGAAGCCCTCTTTCGAGACCCCGCCCGCGCGCGCCGACTCGGTGTCGAGGTTGATCTGGCGCGTGGGCTTCATCCCCAGCGTGTCGCGGTAGAAGGCGAGGGATTTTTCGATGTCGCGCACCACCAGACCGATGTCCAGAACGGGCCGCTGCAACTCCACCATGGTACCTTCCTCCCTAAAAGGAAAATCAATTCTCAGACTGGAAAACGCAATCTACGCAGAAAGTCTCTT
>JAQBZT010000317.1 GCA_027622355.1 bacterium
GGTGTTCGGGCCGTTCCTCGGCGGCTGGCTGACCGAGGAATACGGGTGGCCATGGATCTTTTTCATCAATATTCCCTTCAGTGTCGTGGGGATAACGCTGACCGCCATTTATATGGAAGATCCGCCCTATTTGAAGCGGGGCATCCAGCGGGTGGATTGGGGCGGAATCATTCTGCTCTTGGTGGGGCTGGTCAGTCTCCAGATTTTTCTCGAACGGGGGCAGGAGGAAAACTGGTTTGAATCCGCCTGGATCACAGCGATGGCCGTCGTCACGGTGGCGTCGCTTGCTTTTCTGGTGTATTGGGAGTTGCGCGTTTCGGAGCCGATCATCAATTTCCGGGTGTTGCGCAATATCCCCCTGGCGGTGGGCTCCCTCATCATCCTTGTTTTCGGGATGGCGCAGTTTGGTACGGTGTTCATCCTTCCGCAATTTCTTCAGGAACTTCTCGGCTATACGCCCTACAACGCCGGGGCAGTGCTTCTGCCGCGGGGGCTCGCCATTTTTGTGGTTTTGCCCGTTGTGGGCTGGCTGTTCAACTATATTTCCCCCCGTATACTCGTCCCGACCGGTGTCTTCCTGATCATCATGGCACTGTTCCAATTTTCAACTCTATCGCTCGAGGCCGGGATGTCGAATTTGATCCCGCCGCTTATGCTCATGGGAGCGGGGGCACCGTTTGTTTTTGTCACCCTCTCCGCCACCGCGCTCCGCTCGGTTGAGTCCGTGGACGCCACGGCGGCCTCGAGTTTTTTCAACCTGGCCAGACGAATGGGGGGGAACATCGGATTTGCCGTTTTGACAACCATTCTGGAGCGGAGGTTCGCTTATCACCGGATCAGCTTAATTTCTTATGTGAACGAAATGAGCGGTACCTATCACCAGTACAAGGAAGGGCTGATGTCTTTGTTGTTCCGCAGGCAGGTGGATGTTTACACGGCGAAAGTAAAATCCATCGCCTTGATAGATAAAATGATCAACGCACAGGCCACGATGCTGGCCTACAACGATGCATATTCGTTTTTGATAATCTGCTTTGCGGCCATTTTGCCGCTGGTGCTGCTCATTCCAGGGCGTAAGAAGGTCTCATAGGGAGGGGGAGGGCCGCGCTTTATCGGCGACTCTCTGGGTGGTGAAAGCTATCCCCCGGCCGAGAAATTCGGCATTTTCAGCCGCAGCCGTTCGACGGGTCTGCCGTTGCGAAGATGTTCTTCCACCAGTTCGGGGATATCCCCCGGGGTGACGTTGGAGTACCAAACGCCCTCGGGATAGACGGCGATAGAGGGACCCATGTTGCAGGGCCCCAAACATGTTGTGCCCGCAACGGCGGTATGACCCGCCAGTTCGGAGGAGCTCACAGATTCGTTCAGCGCCTGGATCAGTTCGATGCTTCCCTTGGACTGGCAGCACCCCATCGGGTGATTTGGCGGGCGCTGATTGATGCAGACAAAGACATGGCGCTTGATGTGTTCCACGGTTTTCCTCTTAAGTGGGCTACGTCCGCTCCAGTTTCTTGAAATGGGACGACGGTGAAATGGAGTGAAGGCCAGCGGCGGTTTTCCCGAAGAAGCTTGCCGATGACTTCAATGGGGTGAGATGATACCTTCACCCGGGAGGAAGTCAAGAAAACCGGGCGAGCGATGGGCACGTGTGCCACAGGTGTTTGTTTCCCCTCTCGGAAGATTCCTCAATTCCGAATTTTCCTCATTTGGGAGTTTAAACTCTGTTTTCGAGACTGTCCAAATTCCGCCTTCCCGGCGGCCCGACGCTACTGATCTTGCCGGACAATTCTCTTTCCGAAACCGCCATTCACATCTGGTTTCCCGTGGGCAGCCACACCGAACGCCCCGGGCAAGAGGGAATTTCCCACTTCGTTGAGCACATGATTTTCAAAGGCTCCCGGAATCTGGAGGTGGGCGGGCTGGCCGGTCTGGCCGAAATGGCAGGCGGAGACATCAATGCCTACACCATGAGCGATGCGACCTGCTACGTCCTCACCTGCCTTCCCGAGACGATGGAAACGTGCCTGGATGCGATGGCGGACGCGCTCTGGCGTCCGAATTTCGATCCCCTCGAGGTCGAGCGCGAGCAGAGCGTGATTCTGGAGGAGATTTATCGTGCGGACGATGAGCCCGAACAGAAGCTGCAGAAAAAGCTTTTTCGTCTCGCCTACGGAAAAAGCCATCCGTACGGACAGCCTATTCTGGGATCTGCCGCCTCTGTTCGCGGGATCAGTGCGCGCGACCTGAGGCGGTATCACCGGGAAAGATATGCGCCGCCGAAAGCCTGCGTCGTTCTTGTGGGGCCGATAGACAAAAGAGAGGGCCGGCGTCGCGCCGGAAGAATTCTGGCCGATCTGCGGCCGGGCGGAAGGCTTGTTCTCTCCCGCCCAGCGGGCAGGATGCGGATACCGCGACCTTCGCCCTCCTCCCGCGGCCCCCGTTTTTTTACGATGCCCGGCCGCACGGGCGTCGCGCATTTCGAACTTGCGTTTGAGGTCCCGCCGGTCACGCACCCCGATGCGCCCGCCATCGAGGCGCTCGCGATGATCTTGGGGGCGGGGGAAAGCTCCCGCCTCTACCGGACGCTGTGCGCCGAGGCCGGAATTCTCGACGATGTGTCCACCGATCCTTTCCTCTCGGCGGGGCCAGGCCTGTTGTTTCTGGGAGGCGGGGGGGATGCGGGCAAGATCGCCCCGGCGGCTGCGGAGATGATCCGGCAAGCCCTCGCACTCGGAGGAGCGCTGCCGCCCGAGGAGGAGGAGGTGGCCCGCGTTTTGAGATGGTTTGAGGCCGATCTCGAATTCCGGCGCGAGAGCGCAGGCGGCAGAGCCCGGATTGCAGGTTATGCCGAGATCGTCGCCGGAAATCCGCGCTTCGCGCTTCAGTATTTCGATCGAATTCTGAAGCTCACACCGGAGAAGG
>JAQBZT010000318.1 GCA_027622355.1 bacterium
TGGAGATGCCGGCATCATTCATGCTGCGGACGGCCTCAAGGGCGGCCAGCGCGCCCAGCGCGCCGTCGAATTTTCCGCCGTCCGGCACGGAGTCCAGGTGACTGCCCGCGAGGATGGGCGGGAGATCGTTTTCCGCGCCCTCGCGGCGGGCAAACATGTTTCCCATCTCATCGGTCGAGAGCTTCAGGCCCGCCTCCCGCACCCAGGCGGCGAAAAGATCGCGGGCCTGCTTGTCCTCATCCGAGAGCGCCAGCCGGTTCACGCCACCCCCCGGCGTCGCGCCGATGTGCGCCATCTCTTCCATGCTTTGACGCAGGCGGCCGGGATTGATTTCCACGGGTGCTCCTCTTTCAGGAAAGAAAATATTTATAGTGGCCGCAAACGTGCGCAGTCAAACTCCAGGGCGGCCCGCCGCCTCGTCCACCTTCAGGATATCGAGATAGATTCGGCGCACCTCGCTCGTCGTTCTTTCGTAGGCGGCGAGGAGCTTGCCCTGCGCGCTGCCCTCGCCGTCGTCGCGGTAGTCCAGCCTCCGGGCAAGCTTTTTCAGCTCCTCCGGCTCCTTCGGCAGAATCCGGACGGAATCGCCCCTGGCGATGCGCAAACGGCTCTCCACCCAGCGGAGGAAACGGTACGCGCTTTTCAGGGCAGTGGACTGCGCGTGCGTGAGAAGCTTTTTCCCCTCGAGGGCGCTCAGGGCCTCGTAGGTTTCGGGCCGGCGAATGGCGGGCATGGCGCCGCCGTGGCTGATCTGGAGGTATTGAACGATGAATTCGATGTCGGCGATTCCGCCGCGGCCCAGCTTGATGTCGGTGCGCTCTTCGCTTTCCCTGGCGAGCTCGCGCTCCAGGCGCTCCCGCATGTGCACCACCTCGGCGGCCAGATCGAAGTCGAGCTCCTGTCCGTAGATAAATTGGGCGGCCAGGTCGAAAAAGGCGCGCCCGACCGCTTCCGAGCCGGCGATGAACCTCGCCCGGCAAAGCGCCTGGCGTTCCCAGTTCTCGGCGCGCCCTTTGAAGTATTTGGCGAAAACCTCGAGCGGCACGACCAGGGCGCCCGACTTGCCCTCCGGCCTGAGGCGGAGGTCGACCTCGTAGGTGCGTTTTCCCAGGGCGGGGGTGGCGAGCCCTGCCCGCAGGGTGGTGGCCAGCTGGAGGAAGCGTTCATGCGCAGAAGCGGGGACCGGCGGCCCGTTTGGTGAACCGCCCGCCCTGTCCGGCGCCCCGCAGACGAACACGAGGTCGAGGTCCGAGCCGAAGTTCATCTCCCGGCTGCCGAGCTTTCCCATCCCGATGATCGCGAATTCGGCCTGCGAATCCTGTACTGATTGAAGCCCCGCCTCGGCGGCGATATATGCGGAACGTACCGTGCGCTCGGCCAGATCGGTGAGATCGGAAAGGGTTTCCATGATGCCGGATTCGCCGAGAATGCAGCGCATCCCGATGATAAGTTCCTCCTCGTGCTTGAGCGCGCAGAGCGCCTCGAACCGCTCTTCGGGCCGGCCGGGCTTTTTGGCGGCCGCCTCGAAATCGGCGTCGAGCGCCTTCTTCGGCCTCGGGGCGGTGAGAGTCTCGGCGGACAAAATGGAGTCCAGGAGCCCCGGCTGGCCGATCAGGATATCCGAGAGGTAATCGCTGTGCCCGAAAAGGCGCAGGAGCGATTCGCAGACGTTCTCCTGAGAGGTCATCAGGGAAAAAATGGCCTGGCGTCCGCCGGCCGTCTCGACAAACCGGTTGAGGTTTGCCACCGCGCGATCGGCGTCCGGCAGATCGAGCGTCAAGTAGAGAAGGCGGGGCAGGAGATCGTCGAACATTCTTTTGGCTCGGGCGCTGACGTGGGCGAAGAGCTCTCCGTTTCGAAGCAGGCGAAGCTGGGCGCTCGCCGACGCCGGGTCCGAGAAATTGTAGGGGGCGAGCTCCTCGGGCGAGAGCGAGTCTTCGAGGGTTGCGGCGCTTTCGGGCACTTCGGGCGCTTCGGGCACGGGGCTGGCGCCCTCTTGGGCGCGGCTCCGGAACAAGCCCTCGAAAACGGTGGTGACCCGGTCCTGGTGCTGCTGCAGGGCGGTTTCGAATTCCTTCAGCGCGCTCTGTTGCTCCGGCTGAAACCCCATCTTCCGCGCCAGGACGGTCTTTCCGTGAACATCCGTGGGCAGATCGTGGGTTTGGAGCCCGTGGGTCACCTGGATCCGGTGCTCGACGTCGCGCAAGAAGATGTAGGCCTCCGCGAGTGTTTGGCAGGTTTCGATGCCCATCAGGCCAAGGGCCTCTATCGCTTTTAAGGCGTCAAGGGTGCGGTGCGTCTGGAGGATGTTCTCTTTTCCGCCGTAGATGAGCTGGAACGACTGGGCGATGAATTCAATCTCCCGGATGCCGCCCTCGCCCAGCTTGATGTTCATGGCGTCCCGGGAGCGGGTGGCGAGCTTGCGGTTGATCCGGTCCTTGATGCGGCCGATTTCATCCAGGGCGCTGATGTCGAGGGTGCGCCGGTAGATAAAGGGACGAACGGCTTCGATGAACTGCTTTCCCAGGGCGGCGGAGCCGGCTGCGGGGCGGGCCTTGATCAGCGCCTGCCGCTCCCAGGTCTCTCCCCAGGATTCGTAATAGATCTCGCAGCTGCGGAGGGAGTAGGCGAGCGCTCCCTGGTCGCCCTCGGGCCGAAGGCGCATGTCAACCCGGAAGACATGGCCCTCCTCGGTGTTTTCCGACAGCATCGTGATAAGGCGGCGAGAGAGTTTGGTGAAGAATTCATGGTTTGAGGTCGGCCGCCTGGCGCCGGCGGTTTTTCCATCGTCGGAGGAATAGATGAAGAGGAGGTCGATGTCGGAGCTGAAGTTGAGCTCCTGGCCGCCGTGCTTTCCCATTGCGATGACGGCGAACTCGCTCCGGCGCCATTTCCCGTCCGAGGCCTTGTGGCGCGGTTT
>JAQBZT010000319.1 GCA_027622355.1 bacterium
TGGCGAGAATCAGCAGGATGTTCCACGCCCGGCGGTTCTCCGCGATGGGGATGACCTCGACCCCGCCGTCCGCCTCGAACTCGCGCCAGATCGCCTCGGCCTTTTCGGTGCGCAGAACGACGATGGTGGCGCTGTCCGTGCCGACGCCCCCGCAGGCGATGTCGGCGAGCTCGGCCGAAAAGTCCGCGCAGTGTCTGCACTCGGGCCGCTGGTAGTCGCGCATGGCCTCCTCGAGCGGGATGGTCTCGAGCGTGCCGTCTTTCTTGTGGATGAGGACTTCACCTTTTACGTTGAACTTTGAGACCTCGGAGAGGGGGATGCCCATCTGCTTCTCGATGCGCTCGGTCATCAGCTCGGGGGTGAAGACCTCGGTGCAGAACAGGCCGATGTTGAACGCCACCCGATCGGAGAAGCCGCGGAGGAAGCCCCGCTGTTTCGCGATGTGCTGGGGGCGCTTCTTGTGGGAGAGGAGAAAGGCCGGATCGATCAGCTCCATCTTGCGGATCGGGGTGATCTGGCAGGGGACGCCGACGAAGCCGACTTGCTTCAGATCGCGCTCCTGTACTTCCTCCAGCGCGAGGTTGTTCGGACAGTAGGTGTACCAGCTTCCCCCGCTCGCCTTGATTTCCTCGACCGTGGTGGCGACCTTCGGGGTGGGGAAGCAGGGATCATCATCCGGCCCGACGGCCGAGACGACGGCGCCGTCGATCTTCCCCTTCTCGAGCGACCAGGCGAGCAGCGCGGTCACGATGCCGCCGTCCTGGATGCGCGCTTTCAGGTCCTCGCGCAGGGTGCGGGCGACGAAGATGCGCCGGTAGACGCCGAAGATGCCCTCCCAGGGCCGCGCTTCTCCGAACTGCGCGCCCCGCAGATGAATCTCCCGCGGCCAGAGGCGCGGGCAGACCGCGGCGCAGACATCGCAGCCGACGCCTTCGCTGATGCCGCAGTAGTCGAAGGCGGCGCTTTTTTTGGCGGTCTGCTTCGGCTTGCCGTCCACGTATTCGATCACGTTGTGGGGGCAGACGAGGACGCAGCTGCCGCACTCGCAGCAGCTCCCGAAGTCCACCACGTCGTTCATCATGTCCTTGAAGCTGTTGTGGTGCAGGGGGTTCATGTCCATCATTATCCTATTTCTTGATTCCAAAAATGACATTCTTAACTCTGGGGATTTTGTCTGTCATTCCGAGCGAAGCGAGGAATCTGCTTTTCTGTTCCATGTCTCGCTCAGATCCTCCCATGTCGGATTGACTGCTTCAATCAGGTCCACCTTCTTGGATCGCCTCCAGCTTTTGATCTGTTTTTCTCGTGCGATGGCTGAATGAACATCGTTGGTCTCTTCAAAATAGACGAGCCGATGGACCTTGTATTTGGCCGTAAAACCAGGCACGGATTTGCTCTTGTGGATATGGGTCCGCCGCTCTAGATCGCTCGTCACCCCGGTGTACAAGGCACGTGACTTGCTGGCCAGGATGTAAATGAAATATTGTTTCACGGGAAAACGGAAAAGCAGATTCCTCGCTGCGCTCGGAATGACATACTGAACCCTAATGACATCCTAACCGCTCGGAGAGTCTGCTTCTTCCACCCGGCAGCCGCTCTTTGTCCCCGCTGGCACTAGGGGCAGGCTGTGCTTCATCCCGCCCTGCGCGGCCTGGCCGAGGAAGGCGCCGTCCGCATCGCGCGGGGGGCGGTAGCGCGGATCGCCCTCGGAGATGATCTCATACGTCGTGGTCCGCTGGACGGGGATGCGCCCCGCCTCGCGGATGGCCTCTTCGAATTGCGCGACCGTCAGCGCCTGGCCCCACTCCCCGCCCGACTCGCGGGTGATGTTCTCCTCCATCAGCGTGCCGCCCATGTCGTTCACCCCGAGGGCGAGGGCGCGCTGGGCGCCCGCGATGCCGATCTTCGGCCAGGCGACCTGGAGGTTTTCGATCGCCCCGCGGAAGAAGAGCCGCGCCACGGCGTGGAGCCTCAGGATGTAGTCCATCCCCGCCATCTCGGGGATGCCAAACTCCTGCCCCATCGTGTTGTCGTAGGGGACGAAGGGGAGCGGCACGAACTCGGTGAAGCGCCCGCCGCCGCCGCGGAGGGATTCTTTCTGCATCCCGCGGAGGATGTCCATGTGCTCGGCGATATCGCCTGCGGTTTCGATGTGCCCGTACATGATGGTCGAGGTGGTGGGGATGCCCACCGCGTGGGCCGCCCGGATGATCTCGCACCAGCGCTCGACCGGAATCCGCCGGGGGCTGATGAGCTTCTTGACGCGCTCGACGAGAATCTCCGCCGCCGTCCCGGGGATGGAGCCGAGGCCCGCCTGCTTCAGCCGGGTGAGGATCTCCTCGAGCGGAAGGCGGGTCTTGCGCTGGATGTGATCGATCTCGGCGGGCGAGTAGGCGTGCATGTGGACGCCCGGGATCACCTCGCGGCCGAGGCGGAGGACTTCTTCGTACCGGTCGAGCGAGATGGCGGGGTTGAGGCCGCCCTGCATGCAGATTTCGGTGACGCCGAATTCGCCCGCGCGTTCGAACTTCCGGCGCAGCGTCTCATCGTCGTGGGTGTAGGCGTCCTGCGCGTTGGGTCTGCGGTAGAAGCCGCAGTACTTGCAGTCGGTGTAGCAGACGTTCGTGAAGTTGACGTTCGCGTTGACGATGTAGGTGACCCGATCGCCCACGGCCCGGCGGCGCTCGCTGTCCGCCAGCGCGTAGAGCCGCTCGGCGGCCCCGGGCGCGTCCTCTTCGAGGAGGGTGGCGGCGGTGCCGGTGGAGAGTTCTTCTCCCTTTTCCCAGGCGTCAAGAATTTCTGTCGTGTTCATGCCATCTCCAGGGCAGGGGCTGCCTCCAGGGCGGTGGCGGTCTCGGCCCGTGCGCGCCGCGCCAGCTGGCGGGCGAGGGCCGCCCGCGCGGGCGGGGGGCACCAG
>JAQBZT010000320.1 GCA_027622355.1 bacterium
GGCGGGAACTTGCCGAGGATCAGTTCGGGCGCACCCGAAGGGCCCTGGACATCGAAGCCATTTATGCGGAGCTTTGCGAGGAAGAGGAAGAAGAGAAAACGCCGGCCAGGGGGAGGAGGTGAAAGTGTCCAAAAGTCAGGTCTACCGCCGCCTCCTGGACTACGTTATCCCCTACCGGGGGCGGTTTGTGGTAGCGATTTTGTGCACCGTCGTGGTGGGCGCCCTCAACGCTGTTCCGGCGCTCCTGGTCCGGTACGCCGTGGACGATGTCCTTATCGGGAAAAATATGTCAATCGCGTTCTATCTCGCCGCGGGAATCGTGCTCGTCTACATGGCGAAAGCAATTCTCGCCTATGGACAGAACTATTTAATGTACTGGGTGGGCCAGCGCGTCGTGATGGATGTCCGGAACGAGTTGCACAACCATTTTATCCGGCTTCCTCTCGGATTTTTCGACGAGAAGGCCACTGGCGAACTGATGGCCAAGATTACCTTTGACATCTCCCTGATGCAGAAGGCGGCCTCGAATGCCATCCGGGACATGGGGAGGCACTTTTTCACCTTTCTCAGCCTCCTCGGCGTTGCCCTGTACCAGAACCCATGGATGACGTTCATTGCGGTTGTCGCGGTGCCGCCGGTGGGATACCTCATCGCGGGGCTGGGCGAGAAAATCCGCCGGATCACGCGGGGCACTCAAGAGCGGATGGGCGACATCAGCTCGCTGATGAAGGAGACCTACGACGGCATGCGCGTGGTCAAGACTTTCGGGGCGGAGGATTATGAAGAACAACGCTTCGCGCGCGCGAACCTTTCCTTCTTCCGGACGGTCATGAAGGCGCTTCGGCTCAGGGCGCTGGGGCCGCCGCTGGTGGAAGTCACTGGGGGCGTCCTGGGGGGACTGGTCCTGTGGTATGGCGCCTCTCTGGTGATTCGCGGCGAGCTCACGGCGGGCCAGCTGTCGAGCTTTCTGGTGGCCCTCGGGATGCTCTATAGCCCCCTCAAGGCTTTTGCCCGCGTCTACAACACCTTGATGGAAGGGGTGGCGGGAGCGCAGGCCGTATTCGAGATGATGGACAACCATGCGCCCGAGGTGATCGTGCCGTCCGGCCACCAGATGGGGCGCCTCTCGAAGAGCATCCGTTTTGAGGGGGTGGATTTTTCCTATGGCGAGAGTCCTGTCCTCAAGGGAGTGGACCTTGAAGTTCCCGCCGGGTCCATATTCGCCCTGGTGGGCATGAGCGGCGCGGGAAAGACCACCCTTCTGGACGTGATCCCGCGGTTTTATATTCCCACCGCCGGCCGCATCATCTATGACGGTGTGGACGGCGCGGAAATTGACTTGGCGAGCCTCCGAAAGCAGATCGCCTCCGTCTCCCAGCAGATTGTGCTGTTCAGCGGAACCGTGACGCAAAATATCGCCTATGCGATGAATGGCGCAGTCGACATGGCGGCGGTGGAAGCAGCGGCCAGACTTGCCCACGCGCATGAGTTCATCTCCCGCCTCCCGCACGGGTACGATACCCCCATTGGCGAGGACGGCGCCCGCCTGTCGGGCGGCGAGCGGCAGCGCCTCGCCATCGCCCGGGCGGTATTGCGAAACCCCTCGATCCTTCTCCTCGATGAGGCGACGAGCGCCCTCGACGCCGAAAGCGAGCAGCTGATTCAGGATGCGCTCAATCGCCTGATGCGGGACCGGACCACGATCGTCGTGGCTCACCGGCTGTCTACCGTGCGTGCGGCGGATGCCATCGCCGTCCTGCAAGAGGGAAGGATCGTCTCACAGGGCAAGCACGCTGAACTGATGTCCGCGGGCGGCCTCTACAAGAAGCTCTACGAGATGCAGTTCTCCACCGAGCAGCCGCCCTCTCCCGGCTTGGGTAGCTCTTAGATGATAGAGGACACACACCGTCCGCTCTCTGTCCTCCAGGTGGTCACCTGCCGGGGATGGAGTTCGGACGCCTGGGCGGCGGTCGCCCTTTGCCTCGGCCTTCAGAATGCGGGACATAGCGTTCTCATGGTCTGCCGGGAGGTGGACGGGGGCCGCAATGTGGCCGAGCGTGCCCTCCGGGAAGGCGTCCGGGAGGTGGATTTCATCGAGGCGAGTGGAAGCTTCCAGCCCCTCAGTTACCTCCGGGATTTGCGGAAGCTGCGCCGGCTCGCGGCCGAGCGGGACGCCGATGTGATCCATGTGCACCGGGGTGTGGAGCACTGGCTCAGCGCGGCCTCCTGGCCCCTCGGCGGAGGGCCGGCCTTGGTCCGAAGCCGGCACATCTTCCGGCCTGTCCGGCGGCACGGGTTCAACCGGTGGCTCTACCGGATCGGGACGAATCGCGTTGTCGCGGTCTGTGAGAAAATCCGCCAGCAGTATCTGGAAGATGGTTTTTTGCCGGCCGCGGGGTGCGAAACCGTCATGGGCGGGGCCGACGCTTCCCGGTATGATCCGAAGGGAGACGGTGCCGCCTTCCGGCGGAAATGGGGCATTCCCGAGGGCGCCTGGGTGGCGGGGATGGCCGGGAGTCTCCGCTTTTGGATGAAAGGGCAGGATGTTCTTCTCCGGGCGGTTGCGGAGATGAAGAGTGGTCCCGGCGAGCCCCCCTGGGCGGTCCTGGCCGGGGACGGCGAGGACCGGGCCGCGCTGGAGTCTCTGGCCGGGGAGCTGGGGGTCCGCGAGCGGACTGTTTTTCCGGGCTATGTCGAGGAGCTGGGAGAGGTGTTTTCCGCCTGCGATGCGCTGTGCTTTCCCTCGAAACGCTCGGAGGGAACGAGCCGGGTGCTCTTCGAGTATCTCGCCTCCGGCAGGCCCGTCGTGGCGAGCCGGGTGGGCTGCGTGGATGAGATTGTCCGCGAAGGGCGGGAAGGTTTTTTGACGGCGTCCGATGATGCGGCGGGGCTGGCCGCGGCGCTCACGCGTCT
>JAQBZT010000321.1 GCA_027622355.1 bacterium
GGGGCCGGGGCCGCCCTGTCTGGGAACGGGCCGCAGCGGCGATGACATGGGGGTGGAGTTTCCCGTCGGTGGTTTGCCCGACGTGCCGGGTGGTCTACAAATCGTATCCTTTGATGGCAGCGAAGCGGTTCTCTCGTGGAGCGACCCGGACGACAAGGAAGAGCAATTCGTCGTGGAGCGATCGAGGTGAGCCCGGCATGGGACAAGACACGCGGGGGAAGAACCCGCCATTACCGAGAGAGAAAGGAAAATGAAGCAAAATCCAAGGGTGCCTAAGGAAAGCACGAGCCTCGCCCGGCGAAGTCGGGAACCACGGGAAGTTTGTGACCAACGAAGGATCTGAATGAAGGAGAATGCGGAACTGCGAGCCAAGCGCGAAGCGAACCTCTGGCAGGCACGTGAGGCGGGCGAGGGAACCTCGAATCCCAAAGCCCCAAGAACTCTACGTAAGTCTCATCGTGTAGAGGAGGTGGTTGTGCAGCACTTTGTCTTGTCTCTTACCCGGGGAGGCCCTTCTCGGTGTTCACATGATAACTACGATCTTGATGAACAAAGCGAAGCCGGAAGGTGGAGCGAAGCCGTTAAGGGAATCGGACGAACCCATAGTAGCCGTAAAACAGCCCGCCGAAGACCTGCATGGCGACATGCGGAGAGGGGAAAACGGGATGAAAGCGCCTGGACGACGGGAGTCGGCCGGGAAGGAGGCGAAGGGGGGAACACAAGAGCGATCTGGCCTCACGAGAAGCCAGCGGAGCAGAGGCTGGGAAAACCAGAAAACCATCCGGACCGGAACCAGGCCGTACGCCTTGGGGAAAGAGCGGAGGGACAGCCGATGAAGCAACGCTGCAAAACAAGCAAAGCGAAGTGAGACAACTGGATCTAGGACTGGAAACAAGCGACGCGCACCGCCTCTACGAGGAGGTGTGTACGAAGCGCACTCTGGAACGGGCCTTCAAGAAAGTGAAGGCCAACCAGGGAGCGCCCGGCCCGGACGGGGAAAGCATCGAGGAATTCGAGGCGGACCTTGAGGCCAGGCTGGACCAACTGCGCAAGGAACTGGAAAGCTGGAGCTACCAGCCCAGTCCGGTTCGGCGCGTGGTGATCCCGAAACCCGGCGGCGGTGAACGTTTGCTGGGAATAGCCAACGTGCGCGACCGGATCGTGTACCAGGCCATAGCGATGGTGATGGGGCCGCTCTTTGAGCCTGGCTTCAGCGATCATTGCTACGGCTATCGGCCCGGACGAAGTCAACGCGACGCGGTCGCCGAGGCGCAAAAGCACGTAGGGGAGGGAAAGCAGTGGGTCGTGGATCTCGATTTGGAGAGATTCTTCGACACCGTCAATCACGATCGCGTACACCACCTGCTGCGGGACAAGGTCAAGGACCGCCGAATGATTCGTTTGGTGGCGATGATCTTGCGAAGCGGCATCTGGATCGACGGGAAAGTGGAAAGGAGCCGGGAAGGACTGCATCAAGGCAGCCCCCTCTCACCGCTGTTGAGCAATATCGTCTTGCACGAACTCGACGAAGAACTGGAAAAGCGCGGCCTGGACTTTGTGAGGTACGCCGACGACTGCAACATCTTCGTGTGCAGCCGGAAGGCGGCCGAGCGGGTGATGGACAAGCGGACCCGGTTTATCGAAGAGAAGCTCAAACTGTGGATGGGTGGGATACTACGCGATGAGCGAGTATCCGAGTCAGCTGCGGGTCATCGAGGCACGGATCCGAGTGCGATTCCGGTTGCAGTTCATCAAGAACCACAAACGCAAGAAACACCTCGTGAGAAAGCTGGTGAAGTGCGGCGTTCGCCGTCAAACCGCCTATCGAGAGGTCTACACGCGCAATCATGGACGCTGGCGCCTGGCGCACACCTTTGGGGTGGCACAGGCGTGGTCCGAAAGGTGGTTCGGTCACCGAGGTCTCCTGACGTTCTCCGGTGAGAGCCGGAGCCATTGGCAATCGCTGAAAGCCTATCCGAGGCTCTCGTGAGGAGCCGTGTACGGACCCGTACGCACGGTTCTGTGGGAGGACGGCCCCCTTCGGGGGGCCTCCTACCCGACCGGTGTGCGTTTCGGCCCGCCCCGTCGTAGCCTCAGACATCCTGACCTCTGATCCTGACCTCTGCCGGGCCAACGGACCTCGATCGGGAATCTTCCTGATACCACCCAGCGAGTTCGAACGATCGAACGTCTCAGCGACAAGCTACGGTGAATGCCGCCAGGATGGGCGGCGGTGCTTGTGCTTTCGGAGTGCGGCAAGCCATTGCCGCTTTCAGGTGGGCCGAGACATCGGCGGGGATCGCGTGTTTAGGCGTCCCAGCGCGCGATACCTCTCACCCTCAGCGCTGTCCGTCGCGCGAAAGCGGCTTGGTGTATCGGAGCGTCATCCCCCGCGATTGCTCGCGCCACCAAAAAGCGGTGATAGCTCCCCGCACTCCAAATCCGCCTAACAGGCCGGCGGGGGATCGGTTGAGATGAGCTATGAGGCGGTCTCTTCCCGGGGCGGACCCATGGTCGGAGGATCGCTGGCTTCGGCCAGCCGCGGGCGGTGCTTCTCGGCAAAGTGCGCCTCCAGAGAGTCGATCATCTCGAGATTCTTCAGACGATCTTCCAGGTCCTCGATGCGATTCTTGAGAGCTTCATTCTCCTTCTGATTGACGAGTTTTTCTCCCGAGGACCAGATTCGCACGGCCATCAGTCCGGCGCCCACGATGAGGGCGAGGGGAATGGCGCCCGCCATCAAGGGCGACATTCGTCCGATGATCGCACTCAGGGGGACGCACAGGGCCAGGCCCGCCAGGGTGATCCATCCCACCGTTGCGATGCCGGAGACTCTCGGGTCGCCGGTTTGATTCGTGTTGGACTGATTCCTTTCGCTGCTCATGCGTTTCTCCGCTCAC
>JAQBZT010000322.1 GCA_027622355.1 bacterium
GAACGGCTCCTGACCCCGTCGGACAAAAACAAAAAAGCCCCCGGACGGCCGGGGGCTTCGTTTTTGGGAGGAGCGGGCTAGCGTTTGTCGATGGAGACGTACTTCGCATCGAGATCGCCGATATAGAGGGTGCGGGGGCGGAAGAGGCGGTTCTCCGGCAGATACTCCAGAATCCGTGCCGACCATCCCGCGATGCGGGCCACCGCGAAGATGGGGGTGAACATGTCGGCCTCGATCCCCATGGCGTTGTAGATAACACCCGAGAAGAAATCCACGTTGGGGAAGATGCCCTTCCCGCCGAGATCGGCGACCACCAGCTCCTCGAGCCGCTTGGCGATTTTGTAGAGATTCCCGGTTCCCGCCTTTTCGGAAAGCTCCTTGGCGATCGGGTCGAAGATGACCGCGCGCGGATCATAGGCCTTGTAGACCCGGTGGCCGAAGCCCATGACCTTGCGCTTCGCGGCCTTCGACTTCTCGAACCACTCGTCGGTTTTATCCGGCTCGCCGATCTCCATGAAGGTCCGCAGTGTGGCCTCGTTCGCGCCGCCGTGGAGCGGACCCTTCAGCGAGCCGATCCCGGCGACGATCGAGCTGTAAAAATCGGTCAAGGAGCTGTTGACCACCATCGAGCTGAAGGTGGAAGCGTTCATCCCGTGCTCGGCATGGAGAATGAGGGCCATGTCCATCACCTCCGCCGTCCGGATATCGGGATGTTCACCCGTCATCATCCGCAGAAAATCCTCCGAGTGGCCCAGGGAGGGATCGGGTTCCACGATGGGCTGCCCCTGCCGCACCCGCTGGATGGCCCCCACGATGGTGGCGAACCGGGCCGTCAGGTCGATGGCGATTTCCCGGTCGTTTTCGACGGTGACCTCGAATTCCCTGGGGTTCAGGCAGCCGAGCAACGAGACGGCCGTCCGGAGGGTGTTCATCGGGTGGGTTCTCTTGGCGATGCCGGAGATGAGATCTTTCACTTCGCCCGGAATCGCCCGGCGGCCGGCAAGGTCGCTCGCGAAGGCATCAAGCTCGGCGCGGTTGGGAAGCCGCCCGTTGAGGAGGAGATAGACCGTTTCCTCGAAGCCGCCTCCGCCCCGGCAAAGATCGTCAATGCTGTATCCCAGGTAAATCAGCTTCCCGTTTTCGCCATCCACATAGCTGATACGGCTCTCGTTCGTAATGGCGCCCTCAAGTCCTTTTTTGAACTCGGTTTTGCCGACGAACTGCTTGGGTTTCTCCGCGTTCATTTTCTCGATTCCCTCTTCTACAAGCATGTGATGGCCAATTTCAGGAAAAACCCCCGCACCGAGCCCGCGGGAAAAACTGGCAACCGGGCCCGAGGAGTACTGGCCGTATACTGTATACAAATATGGTGTTTAATGCGCCTCGCTACAATTATATCCGCGTCCAGCGCATGATCGCAATCCGGCCGAGGGGACGTGAGGCTTAGGACTCCGAAATCCCTCCTCCGGCGCACTTTCCCGCCCCAGGAAGGCTTCTCGGGGTGCTATCCCTTTTCGGGCAAGGCGAGGAGCAGCTCGCGCACTGCCTTGGCCGCCGCCACAGCGCTCGCCCCGGAGGGGTCGCAGGGCGGGGAAAACTCCACCACATCGAGCGCCACAATCCGGGCGCCTTTGCGCTTGAGCGCGCCGATGCAGGCCGCCATATCGGCATACCGGACACCCCCCGCCTCGGGGGTCCCCGTCCCCGGAAACTCGCCCGGATCGAGCACATCGAGATCGAGGGTGAGGTAGATCGGCGCGCCCGCGCACGCGGAGAGGGCTTCCTCCACCGCTGCGGGCGACAGCGAGCGGCCGGTGGCCCGCTCCCGCATCCAGGTCCACTCCTCGCGGGTCCCGGAGCGGATTCCGAACTGATGCAAGCGCCCATCGCCCACTTTTTCCACCACCCGGCGCATGACGGTCGCATGGGAGAGCGCCGCGCCCTCGTACGCTTCTCTCAGGTCGGCGTGGGCGTCCCACTGGAAAACCACGAGGCGCGGATGGGCCTCCAGGGCCGCCTCGATGAGGGGAAGCGAAATCAGATGCTCGCCCCCCAGGGCGAAAGGCACCTTTCCCGCTGTGAGGATGCGCCGGGCCTCCTCCCCGATGCGGCGAAGGACCGGCCCAACGCCCCCTTCCGGGAGCAGCAGATCGCCTGCGTCGGCATAGCGGAGATCTTCGAGATCGGCATCAAGAAGCGGGCTGTAGGTTTCGATGGAATCGGAGGCCTCCCGGATATCGGCGGGCCCGAGGCGCGCACCGGACCGGTAGGTGACCGTACCGTCGAAGGGGCAGCCGAAGAGAAGGATATCCGCGTCATCGAAGCCGTCCCCCGCCCCGAGAAAACGGACGGGAGAGGAGCGCCCCATCAGCGGGTCAGCTCCTGAACGAAAACTGGCAAGGTGAAGAGGGCGCGGTGCAGTTCACGCGAGTAGTAGTGCATCTTCATCGTCTTCGGCACCGGCCGGGGGGTGCGCTTGGCGGGCGATGAACCGTCCGGGGTTGCGATGGCGAAGGACCAGACGCCCCCCGGATAGGTGGGCACCCCGGCCAGATAATAGTCCACTCCCCGGAAGGCCTTTCGGATAGTGCGTGAAATGCGCCGCAGTCCTTTGACCTCGAAGATGGGCCCCTGGGACTGGGTGGCGTAGACACCGCCCGGCCGGAGCGCCTCGCGCGCCGCCCGGAAGAAGGAGAGCCGCGTAAGGGGGGAAGCCATGTTCACCGGGTCGGTCGAATCCACGAGAATCACATCGAAGGCGCGCTTGTTCTTTTCGATGTACTTCACGCCATCCTCGATGAGCACCGTGGCGCGCTTGTCGTCGAGAGCGCCCGCCGCGATCGAGGAGAGATATTTCCGGCAGGACTCAACGACCATGCCGTCAATTTCACAGAG
>JAQBZT010000323.1 GCA_027622355.1 bacterium
GGGGCCGCCGCCGCGGGCGCCGCCTGGGCCGCCGCCTCGATCTCGCGCTTGAGTTCGCCGGCGCGGCTGGCTGCATCGCGGAAAGTGCCGTCCCGCTCGGTGACCATCTCAAAATACTTGATGGCCAGCGTCTTCTCCCCCTTATCCGCATACCCCTCGCCCAGCTCGTAGGCCCATGCCAAGCGGTCGTCCTCCCCCATCTTGAGCCCGAAGAGGATATCGTGGACGGCCTCGGCCATGTCGCTGCTGCCGCCCCTGAGATGTATCTGCCCCAGCTCGCGGAGGGCCTGCGCCCGGACGGGAGAGCGCTCGCTCGCCGCCCCCTGGAGGTGGGAGATGATTGCCTCCTCGCTTCCCATCATGGCCTTTTCGATGCCGGCCATCTCGTAGTGGAATTTCGCCGCCTGGCTCGCCGGAAGGCGGCTGCCCATCGCCAGATACTTCTCCAGCTCCTCCTTCCGCTTGACGAAGAGGACCTGATTGATCTGCTGGATTTGCCCCGCCACCACCTGATCATCGGGGAAGAACTTCAGATACCGGGTTCCCATGGACTGGGCCCGCTGCAGATCGTTCGCCCCGAAGGCGGCCGTCATCGCGGACTTGAGAATCCGGGCAAGATCCGCCTTGACCGCCTCATCGCCCGTTTCGGACACGACGGCCTCGAGGTGGCGCGCCGCGCCGTCTGCGTCACCGCCGGCCTCATAGAGTTTCGCGATCTTCTTCCGTACGTGCGCGCCCATCTTGTGGGTGCGGACAAGGTCCTCGAGGCGCTCGATGAGGAGCGGAGAGCCGGGCGGGAGGCCGCTCTCCGTGGAGAGATATTTCTCCAGCGCCTCCTGCGGGCCCTTCTCGGCCAGCGTCCAGTCTCCTTCGATAAGGGCGAGCCAGCTTTTTTCCTCATCCGAGGCTGCCTTGAGCGAGGCGAGACTCTTCCGGGCGCCGGCGGGGTCTCCCTGCAAAAAGAGCATGTTGGCCACCCGCAACCCGGCCGCGAGCGCACCCTTGGACTCTTTCATCTCCTCCTGAAATTTCTTGGTGTAGTGCCCGACCCGATCCTTGTGCTGGGAAGCGGCGTAGAGTTGCTCGTAGGCCCCCGACTGGGCCGGTGAGGCGTCAATCAGCTCGCTCACTCCGCGGATCACATCCCGCATCCGCTGGGGGGTGTTGGTAATCATCCCCTTGTACTCGAGGAGGGCCTGGCGGTAGTTCCCCTTCTTGGTGTGTATCCGGGCCGAATAGTAGTATTTGTCGGAAAAGCGGCTGCCGATGACTTTCAGCTTCGTAAATATTTCCAGGGCTTTTTCCAGCTCGCCCATGCGGTAGAGGGCCTCGCCCATGACGACGTGGTAGCGCATGTAGCGAGGGGTGAGTTCGGCCTGCTGCTTCACCAGGTCGGTCCACATCTCCACCGCCTTGATGCGCTCGCAAACGGCCAGGGCTTTGTCGAACTGGCGCTCCTGATGATAGGCCACGGCCAGATCGTTTAAAACGCGGATATCGTCAACCTGTTGAAGGTCCGTTTTGGCAAAGCTTTGAATAATCTTGCCCCACGCACTCTGTTGATACAGCTCATCGATCTTCTTATGGTCGAGAGCCTCGCCCGTGAATAAGCGCATCGCCTGGGTTCACTCCTTTTCATCCTCTCCGCCGGAAAAACCGGCGGAGAGGGCAAAAGCAGATTGATGGGTTATTTTAGAAAAACCACGACCTTTTGAAAACTCGTGACAAGGATACCACACCCTCCCCCTGGGGATGATTTCGTGAGAAGATAACCCAAAAAATGAAACCTTTCCCCCGTTCCGATGAGGATACCGATGGCGAAAGTGTTGATAACGGGAGGCGCCGACTTTATCGGGAGCCACATTTGCGACATCTGCCTGGGGGCCGGCGACGAGGTCTCGGCGGTAGAGAACCTGTTGACCGGAGTCCGCGAGAATCTCGACCCCCGAGGCGGATCTGTGACAGCCCGGCCGCGCCGAGGGCATTCTCCGGGACATTCAGCCGGATGTTGTCTGTCACCTATCTGCACAATCCATTGCAATACAAAGTTTTAAAGATATATACTTCGACTATCAAATGAATTTTTCGACCACCCTGGGACTCCTCGAGTCTGCCCGCGGACTCCCCGTCCCCCTGGTTTATCTACGCCTCAACCGACGGCGCCTCCTATGGCGATCCGAACCGGATCCTCGTCACCGAAACGCATCCGACCGAGTTTCGCTCCCCCTACGCCGTCAGCAAGCACATCGCCGAGGATTACGTCGGAACCTACGCCCGGCTTTTCGGCCTGCCCGCAGTTTCCCTCCGCCTTTCGAACATCTTCGGCCCCCGCCAGCGCGGAGACCTCGAGGCGGGCGGCCATCTCGATCTTCGCGGAGAAAATCTTCCAGCAAGCCCCCCTCACCCTCTACGGCGAAGGCAGGGCCGCCCGGGACTACCTGTTCGTCACGGACGCGGCGGCGGCTTTTCGGCTGGCCGCCGATAAAATCCATGACGGCGGGGCGTACAACCTAGGCACAGGGGTCGCGACCGAGATCCACGATGTCCTCGCACAGCTGGCCTCTGCCCTCGGGCCGGAGCCGGCCGAGGTTCGCCTCGCCCCCCTTCGGGAAGGGGAAATCTTCCGGATCAGCCTTGACGCCGGACAATTCCGGGAAGGAACCGGGTGGAAACCCATCGTGTCGCTCGCGGCGGGAATCGAAATCTTCGCCGAGTGGTTCGCGGAAAAAGGCGGGCCTCATTAGCCATCGCCGGAATCAGATCGTTTTCTTTTCACTGCCCCTAAAAATCAGTCACTGCGGCCCTTTCGTTCCTCCGCCGGGGTTTATTGACAAACCCATAAAATTTGCTAAGTTAAATCAATTTCGCGCCGTCATTGA
>JAQBZT010000324.1 GCA_027622355.1 bacterium
CGGGGGAATTATGGCGAATCGGCGGAAATCCGTCCACGGGCGGGGGAGCGGGGAAGATTTCGGACCCGGATTTGTTGTACTATCCGGGCGGGGCTCTGCCCCCCGAATGCCGCCGAATTTTGAGGAGAACCACCCCGATGCGCCGCACCGCATTCTTGATACCGGCCATTCTGGCCCTCGCGCTCATGATCGCCGCCCCCGCCGGGGCGAAGCACCCTTGGACCCCTTACGAGAAGGGCGCCTTCGCGGCCGCCCAGCGGGCCGGCAAGACCATCTTCGTCGCCGTCCACGCCGACTGGTGAAGCACCTGCAAGCGGCAGTTGCCGCTGCTTCTGAGCCTCATCCACGAGCCGGGGCTCAAGAGCGCCACCGCGTTTCAGGTCAACTTCGACAACCATAAGGAATTCCTGCGCGCGCACGGCGTCAGGTGGCAGACCACCGTCCTCGTCTTCAAGGGCAAGAATGAGCTGGGCCGCTCCGTCGCCGATCTCGACAAGTCGAGCCTGCGCGCGCTGATGAAGAAGGGGGTGGAGTAGCCCCTGTTGTCGTGTCCCGGAAATACCTTGAATAAGACCATTGGCAAATTTGTCATTCCGAGGGAGCGCAGCGACCGAGGAATCTGCTTGTTTCAAAAACAGATTCCTCGCTTGCGCTCGGAATGACATTCTTTGCTTCCGGCGCTGACTTCTGAAACCTATTTCTGGGGCACGACACTCGAGGCCGCGCCGCCTAGAGACTCTGCCCGGCCTTCTCGAGCTCCTTCATCAGCAGCGGCACCCCCATCGTGACCGTGTGGATGCCCAGCACGCTCGTCAGCTCGAAGACCTCCATGATCTCCTCCTTCGTCGCCCCGTACTTGAGGGCGTTGCGGATGTGCTGGCCCAGGCCCGGCTCGTAGAGGTGGGTCGTCGAGGCGTCGATCGCGATGTAGATCAGCTCCTTCATCTTCGGGGAGAGCACCCCGTGGCGCCAGGGCACCGCCGAGAAGTTCAGGTACGCCTCGAAATAATCGACGTCGAGTTTCAGGACCGGCTCCCACAGCTCATCGCTCCAGTAGCCGCGCTCCTTGATGAACTGCTCCTTCAGTGCCTTCTGCCGATCGGTCAACGCCTCGCTCATGCCGCATCTCCTCTCTCATGAAAGACGGCGCACCCCCGCGGGGGACGGTTCTGCCGGCGCCCGCACGCGCGCCGATGAGAGCGGGAGGGCCGGGTCTTTGTGCGGAATCCCCCCAACTCTAGCGCGGAAGCCCCCCGCCGCCAAAGCGGAAGGGAGATTGCCCGCCGCCCCGCAAAGTTGCACGCAGGTCCGGAAAGGGGCGAGGGGTTGAGCGACAGGGAAAACCGATCAGGGAAAGAGAAAAACCTCCCCCGGGGAGAGAGGGAGGCATTCATCCCCCCCTCCCGCCGGGAGGGGGGCGCTTGTGCGAGATGCCTAGAAGGCCTCAAAGAAGGGCGGAAAGACCCCCAGAAGCCCCAGGGCCAGGAGAACGAGGGAGATTTTCCAAATCTTCCCGAAATCCACCTCCTTCTCCTTCCAGGCGCTGTGCAGGACCGCCCAGCCCACGATCCACAAGATGATCGGCAGGCCCGTCTTTCCGGTCAGGGGCCCCGCCGGGTTCCACCAGTTCAGCATGCCGCCAACCGCCTTGCTCGCGTGGACAACCACCGTGAGCACCCCGATGAGAAAGACCGCCGCGCACGCCGTCAGAGCCGCCGCCGCCGCCGGTCCCGAAGCAACTTTTTGATTCGCCATCTTCATATTCTCCCGCAGCCCCCCCTTACAGGATGGGGGCCACCTTGTTCAGGAATGCCCCGAAGAGCCCGGCCACGGCCGCTCCCAGGAACGCCACGACGAACAGCACCGTCACCGCATTGCGGATATCGTCCCGCTCCGAGAGGCTATCGCCGTAGCGCAGGACGATGTAAAGCACCGCCGTCGCAAGTATCGGCGAGAACCAGCCGAAGTGCTCCTTCCACTCCATCCCGAAGGAATGCCAGGCCTTCATGGCCACATCGGCGACGAGCTTCGAGCGCGGACTCTCTGGAATGGGCGCCCGGTACCACGGGTAGACGATGTAGGTGCCGCTGATGACCGTGAGCCAGGCCATGACCGTCATCACCCACATCCCGAGCCGCATCCGGCCGAGGCGCTCACCCACACCCTCGGTGGTCAGCAGCTTCCCCCGCATGCTCCATAAACCCGCCAACCCCCCCGCAAAGGCGAGAAGGTAGATGGCGCCGAAGATCATGCCGTGCGCCACCGTCCAGAACTCCCGCAAATTCAGTGACATTTCCTGCTCCTCCCTTCGGACGCTGAAATTCAAGACGCTTCGCGGACCGCTCCTCCGCCCGAACGGCCCGTGCGGGCATCCGGTTATTGCCGAGCAACATGTGCATGGCGAATTAGTAATTCTAGCCTGAGATCAGGTGTTTCGTTGCCTCACTCCTCAAATTAATTCTCCACAACCGATCTCGGTAAATTCGAACTTTTGGGGGAAATGCATATATTTCGGGGTAATTAGCAATTTGCCATGGGCAGGTTTCTGCGCCCTCTCCCTTCATTTGGGGTCTCCGCCGAACGAAGTTCGAGCGGGGTGGGGGAGAGGGTTGGGGTGAGGGGGCCCCCTGGCGGGGCGCGGGTCTTGTAGTATAATGCTGTTATCAAAGCGCGGAGTTTCTTCTGAATACGCATCATCTCAGCGGAGAGGGCCATGCACCCGAAAACCGAACCCCGGCTGCCGAAATCGCGCCGTTTCCCGCGCTTTCCCGCCCCCGTCTTTGTCGCGGTCATCGCGCCCTCGCTCTCGGAGCTGCCGATCACGCCGGAGGACATCTGTGCAAACGGGCTCCAGTTGATCGT
>JAQBZT010000325.1 GCA_027622355.1 bacterium
CAAGTGCTCCGCCCCGTTCACCTTCGGGCTGATGAGCACCTTGCTCCGCCCCCACTCCACCGGCTTGAAGGGCACTTCGTCCAGAATGATGACCGATTTTTCCGGCATTCCGTCTCTCCCGTCTCCAAAAAGATGGTTTTTTATCTCATCCGCTTCCGGATGGCATCGCCGCACGCGCGCGTGGAGAGCGTCCCGCCGATGTCCCGCGTCCGCTCACCGGCCATGATGCACTCCTCCACCGCCCGGCGAATCGAAGCCGCGCCTTCGGCACAGCCCAAATGCTCGAGCAGGAGCGCCGCCGTGAGGATCGCCGCAACCGGATTGGCGATTCCCTGCCCGGCGATGTCAGGGGCGGTGCCGTGCACCGGCTCGAAGAGCGAGATGCCCTCCATGTTCAGGTTGGCCGAAGGGGCAAGCCCGAGCCCCCCGACAAGTCCCGAGGTGACGTCGCTCAGGATGTCGCCGAGGAAATTGTTCGTCACGAGCACGTCGAACTCCTCGGGATGTTGGATCAACTCCATGCAGACGGCGTCGATCAGCCGCGCCTCGGACTCGATGCCGGGAAACTGCGCCCGCACCTCATCGAAGACCCGCCGCCAGATGCCTCCGGCGTAGCGGAGCCCCGTCGCCTTGTCCGTCATGGTGACCTTGCGGCGGCCGTAGCGCTGCGCGAAGGAAAACGCCGCCCGGATGATGCGCTCCACCCCCTTGTAGGTGTGAATCTCCTGCTGGACGGCCACCTCGTCCGAGGTCTGAAGCTTGAAGAAACCGCCGATGCCGGCGTAGAGGCCCTCGGTGTTCTCCCGGAAGACGACATGATCGATCTGGCCCGCCTTTTTGTTCTTGAGCGGCGTCAAATCTTCGTGCCACAGCCGGCTGGGGCGGATGTTCGCGTACAGATCGAGGCCGAAGCGGATGCCCAGCAGAATTTGCTCATGGACAATCGGCCCCTTTACGCGCGGATCGCCGACGGCGCCCTGGAGGATCGCGTCGAAATTCTTGCGCAGATAGTCGCAGGCATTCTCCGGGACGGCGCTTCCCTCGCGCAGGTAGCGCTCGCTGTTCCAGTCCAGTTGCTCGAACTCCACTTTGAGGCCGGCTGCCTCCGCCGCCGCCTGCAGGGTCTCCTCCGCTTCGGGAACCACTTCGTTGCCGATGCCATCTCCTCGGATGACCGCGATACGGGCCATGCCCATCTCCTCCTTGCGCGCAAAAAAATACGAAATGAACCCGGGGGATTTTGACAAACCCCGGCGAAGGGGACAAGGTAGGTTCACCGGTTTTTCTTTTTTTCATCCTTCCTTATCGGAGAGGTGCACATGGTCGAGTCATCCCCGCTCCCCGAGGGAACCGTCCGGTTCCCGCCGGAGGTCATTCAGGAGTTCATGTATCTCTCGTTCCGGGCGGCGGAGGTCCCCGAGGCAGATGCCCGCCTGACGGCGGAAGTGCTCATCAGCGCGGACCTCCGGGGAATCCGGAGCCACGGAGCCGCCCGGCTCCCCTACTTCCTCGTCCGCCTCGAAAGAGGGCTTATCAACAAAAACCCCGAGATGACGCTCCACGCCGGCAGCCCGACGACCGGAGTTCTCGATGCGGACAACGCGCTCGGCACCGTCGCCTCGAACCGCGCCATGGAGGAGGCGCTCGCGCGCGCCGCGGAGTTCGGCACCGGCTTTATCGCTGTCCGGGGGAGCAGCCACTTCGGCTACGCGGGCTACTGGGCCCGCAAGGCCATGGAGCGCGGCTTCATCGGCATCAGCATGAGCAACGGTGGAAACCGCGTCGCCCCCACCTTCGGCATCAGTCCCCTCTTCGGGACGAACCCCTTCAGCGTGGCGATCCCCGGCGGGCCGGGCGGGCACGATTTTCATCTGGACATGGCGACGGCGACCGTCGCGGTGGGGAAGATCGAAACCGCCCTGCGCGAAGGGCGCACGCTCCCCAAGGGATGGGTGTCGAGCGCCGCTCCGGCGCCGGGGCTCGATGAGCGCGGCATCCTGACGATGGACGCGCCCCTCCTCCCCCTCGGCGGGGAGGGAGACGAAAGCGGCGGCCACAAGGGCTACGGCCTCTCGCTGATGGTGGAGCTGCTCAGCAGCCTGCTCTCCGGCTCCGACCTCGGGGCGCGCATCGCCGGGGCGGGGCCGAACGCACCCGCCGCCACCGGCCACCTGATGGGGGCACTGAAGGTCGAGGGCTTCCGCGAGCCGGCGCTTGTCTTTGCACAGATGGCCCAGACCTTTGAATTGATTCGGAATTCCGAGAAAGAGCCGGGGCGGGACCGCATCTACATCCATGGGGAGCCGGAGCTCATCGCCGAGGCGGAAAACCGGCGGATCGGCGTCCCCATCACCCCGCCGATCCTCGATCAGATGCGGCGCATCAACGAGCGGCTCCGCCTGGGATTCGAGATTTAAGGTTTCAGGTCTACGGAGTGGCCGATTTTTTCGGGACGGGCGTTCGTCCCACGAGCGCTATAAAGGAGATGATATCGGGGGCGTCCCACTTCCGGGCTCCGATGATCCGCTTAACGAGGCGGCCGTCGGGAGCGACGATGGCTGACTCGGGGACGCCGGTCGTGCGGTAGAGCCTCTTGATCCGCCCGCGCGGGTCGAGAAGGATGGGAAACGTCAAGCCGAAGCGATCGACGAATTTCTGAACGGCGTCGCCGCCGAGCGCATCAATGCTGACGGCGAGCACCTCGAAAGGCACTCCTTTTTTCTTCATCGTTTCATAGAGATTCTGAATCGAGGGCATCTCCTCGATGCAGGGCGGACACCAGGTGGCCCAGATATTGATGAGAACGGTCTTCCCCCGCATATCCTCCAGCGCGATGGGTCCGCCGCCCAGCGAGG
>JAQBZT010000326.1 GCA_027622355.1 bacterium
CGCGCATCCAGGCCGGTCTTTTTCGCGATGGCGCGGCCGCGCGCCGTGGCCTCTTGAATCACCGCATCCACATCCGGGCAGGTCACCAGCTCGCCCGCGCGGAGCACCGGCTTCCCGTCAATGAGGACGGTGTGGGCGTCGGCGCCCCTTCCGCAGCAGATGAAATTCGTGATGGGCTTGTGGATGACCTGCACGTGCGGGCCCGCCATGTCGAACACCGCCACGTCCGCCCGCTTGCCGGGCTCGAGCGAGCCGATCTCCTTCTCCATGCCGAGCGCCCGCGCCGCGTTGATCGTCGCCATCTCGAGCGCGCGCTCTGCCGACATGACGGTGGGGTCCAGATGCTTGACGTTCTGCATGTAGGTGCAGACTTTCATCTGTTCCACCATGTCGACCGAGTAGTCCACCATCGGGCCGTCGGTGCCCAGCGCGGTATTGATGCCCGCCCGGTACATGTTCACCCAGGGGCCGATGCCCCCGCCGCGCATGGACTCGCTCGTCGGGGTGTAGACGGCGTGGCAGCCCGCCTCCGCCATGAGCTTGATGTCGGTTTCGTTCACGTTGATGCAGTGCATGAGGAGCCAGCGATCATCGAGATGACCCAGCTGCATGATGTACATGACATCGCTCCGCCCCGTCTCGCGGTAATACTTCAAATACCCATACTCGAGAGATAACGTGCCGCCCGCGATGTGGGCCGTGATGCGAAGGTCTTTCTCGCAGGCGAGCCGGTAGCCCGTCTCGATGAGTTCTTCGGAACTCATCCCCGCGGCCACCCAGTGGGAATTCGACTCGATGGCGAGCGCCATCCGGGTCAGGCCGCCGTGGGCGCCGTGCCACTTGTCAACGAGATCGGAGATGTGATCGCGCGCCGCCTCCGCCGTGTGGGGATGATCGGGATTGGCCGGGGTTTTACACCTAAAATCTTTGCCGAAAATCTGGCGGAAGCCGAACGCCGCCATCGGCTCGATGGTGGCGGCCACCTCCTCGGCCATGGTCGTTGTCACCGAATGGTTGAGGCAGCAGGTCGTGCCGGTGCGGATCATCTCAAGCGCCGCGAGGGCCGCCGAGGCCCGCAGATCGCCCGCCGTGAGCTGGCGCGTGCAGGGAAGGAGGAAGTTGAATATCCAGTCCTCCAGCAGCATTCCCCCCGCCAGCCCCTTGAACATGTTGTACCAGTGGTGCTGGTGGAGGTTGATCAGGCCGGGAAGGACAATCATGCCCCCCGCGTCGAGGGTCTCGCCGTACACCTTGTGCGGGAGCGCCCCGGCCGGCCCCACCGCCTCGATCGCGCCGCCCTCGCCGACCGCGATAAAGCCGCCGTCGAACACCTCTCTTTCGGCGTTCATGGTGACGATGTAGCCGTTTTTGATCAGAAAGCTCATTCCGCTCTCCTTCGCGATAACCCTTCGCGATGACGCCGGTAGGTCCCTAAAAAATCGGCCGGAGGGTCTTCGCGAGCTGCGCCTTCTCGTCGATGCCGAAGAGACCGGCCAGCCAGTCCGCCATGTACTTCTGCCCGATGGTGGGGTTGTCATGATGGCAATGGTCGGCGCCGGTCTCATCTTCGCTCAGATACTTCAGGATCACGTCAACACCCTTGGATTTGGCGTACTGGTAGACCTTGTCCGCCTGCCGCACACCCAGGACATCGTACCCCCCGTGGAGGATGAAGTAGGGGCACCGGCAACTCAAAAAAGATGAATTCGGCTGTGGGGATATCCTACTTCAAAACCGGGGGAGAAACCTGGCCGTAGAGGGCAGCCTGAAGCTGGTCCCTGACCTTTTCGGGCCGGATCCCCCGCGCGTTCAGAAAATCTTCCGCCGCATCGATCACCCGCCCGACATCCTCGTAGAGTTTGAATGCCTTCAGCTGGTCGGGATACTCGAAGCCCATCGATCGGCCGAGGATGGTCATGAAATTCTCGATGACAAGGGGGAGCGCCTTTTCCTCGCCGCAGAGCTCGAACTGGCAGCTGTGATAGATGGTCAGGATGGCGTCCACGCCCGCCGCCTCGGCGGACGCGAAGAGCTTCGCGCGCATGGCCTCCGTCGCGCCGGGAAGGACCAGCGTGGGGCACTGGTAGCAGTGATCCGCGTGCTGCTCGATGTCCACCACCTCGAGGCCGGGCACGCAGGCGAGGATCGCCTTCACGTTTTCCTCGATGCCCGCCGGCCCGCCCGTATGCAGGTGAAGGGCCACCCGCTTCGGCACCGGATGAATGCAGAGGGCCCGCAATTTTTCCAGATTCTCGACAAGGTGCTGCGTCACGTGGACGAAGGGAAGCTCCTCGTTCGAGGGGCCTTCGTAGAGGGGACGGTACTCGGTGTACTGCATCTGGCAGGTCGGGCAGAAGGTGATGACTTTCTCCGGGGCGCAGGCCTGAATCTGCCGCAGGGAGCTGGAGCCGAGCGCGGCGCCCATCTCGGGGCTCCCGGTGCGGAAATGGTTGATGCCGCAGCAGTTCGCGAGCCCACCCTTCACCACGAAATTCAGCCCCATCCGCTCGAAAACATCCATGCAGGCAAAGAGGATGTCCGGGGTCTTCAGGATGTGGCACCCGAAGTAAAACACCGCGTCCTTCTTTGTGCGCCGGAGTGGACGGCGGTCAGGCGCCGGTAAAGCTCGGGGTCGGTCTGCAGGCTGGCGATCAGGCGAATCGTCCGGCTCACGTTGCGGTAGAAATTCTGGCTCTTGGCCGCGCGCTCCTCCCGGCCGAGCCTGCCGCGAGCCAGGCGGGTCTTCGCATAGAAGATCATCTCGCGGGGATTCACGTTCTCCGGGCAGGCCGCGATGCAGGCGCCGCTCTTCTGGCAGGCCACGGCCCAGGCCGCGCCCTCC
>JAQBZT010000327.1 GCA_027622355.1 bacterium
GCCGCCCGCATGGGCGGCGTTCTCCTTCCGCACCGTCAGCAACACGCCCGCCGCCTGATCGCCCCCCATCACCGAGATGCGCGCGCCGGGCCACATGAAGAGCAGCCTGGGATCGTAGGCCCTTCCGCACATGCCGTAATTTCCCGCCCCGAAGGAGCCGCCCGCGATCACTGTGAACTTGGGGACGGCCGCGTTCGAGACCGCCTGGACCATCTTGGCGCCGTCCTTGGCGATGCCCCTGGCTTCGTATTCCCGGCCCACCATGAAGCCGGTGATGTTCTGGAGAAAGAGGAGGGGAACCCCCCGCTGGCTGCAGAGCTCGATGAAGTGGGTGCCCTTCAGCGCGCTCTCGCTGAAGAGAACGCCGTTGTTCGCCAGAATCCCGACCGGGATCCCCTCGATGCGGGCAAAGCCGCAGACGAGCGTTTTTCCGTATTCCGCCTTGAACTCGCCGAGGCGGCTCCCGTCCACGAGGCGGGCGATCACCTCGCGCATCTCGAAGGGCTGGCGAGGATCCGCGGGCAGGATGCCGTAGAGTTCCGCCGGATCGTAGGCGGGCGGCTCGGGCGCCTCGAGGCGGAAGGGAAACGTCTTCTTGTAAGGGATGGCGGCGAGCACGCCCCGTGCGATACGCAGGGCGTCGGCGTCGTCCTCGGCCATGTGATCCACCACCCCCGACACCCGGCAGTGCACCTCGGCGCCGCCGAGCGTTTCGGCGTCCACCTCCTCGCCCGTCGCCGCCTTCACCAGGGGCGGCCCCCCGAGAAAGATGGTGCCCTGCCCCCGGACGATGATCGACTCATCGCACATCGCCGGCACGTAGGCGCCCCCCGCCGTGCAGCTTCCCATCACGGCCGCGATCTGCGGGATGCCCTCGGCGCTCATCCGCGCCTGGTTGTAGAAGATGCGCCCGAAATCATCCCGATCGGGGAAGACCTCATCCTGCATCGGGAGATAGGCGCCCCCCGAATCCACCAGATAGACGCAGGGCAGGCGGTTCTCCCGCGCGATCGCCTGGGCGCGCAGATGCTTCTTCACCGTGAGGGGAAAGTAGGTGCCCCCCTTCACCGTCGCATCGTTCGCCACAACGACCGCTTCGCGGCCCGCGATGCGCCCGATGCCGGTGACGATCCCGGCGGCGGGCACCGGGGTGCCGTAGACATCCTGCGCCGCAAGGGGGGAGAGTTCGAGAAAAAAACTTTCCGGGTCGATCAGCTCCCGGATGCGCTCGCGGGCCGTCATCTTCCCCCGGCTGCGGTGCTTCTCCACCGCCTCGGGCGGGCCGCCCTCCGCCGCCGCGGCGAGCGCCTCGCGGAGTTCCCCCACGAGGGCGCGGTAGCGCTTCTCCCGCTCGCGGAAGCCCGGCTCGGCCGTGCGGATGTCGGAGATGATCTTTTCCATGAAAGCGATTGTAGCCTGCCCGGGCGCCCCGGAAAAAGGGAGCGCGGCTAGCCGTAGGGGAAGATGAAGGGATACTCGGGAATGGCCAGCGCCGCCGCCGCTTTGCGGTCCGCCTCCGTCGCCCAGGCCATGAGAACGGGGCAGGGCGAAGCGTCCACCAGCGAGGCCGCCGTCCCGCCCATCGAAACGTCGATCGGGCCGCGCTTGCTGTGGGAGCCGATGATGAGCAGGTCGGCGCCGATGCTCTCCACGAAGTGGAGAATCTGCTCGTCCGGCTTTCCGCGGAAAAGCTGCGGCGCGGCATCCACCCCCGCATCCCCGAGCGGCGCCATGAAGCGGTTGAGTTTCTCCTCGAGGGTTTCCACCTCCGGTAAAAGAGCCACCGGCGCCTCGACGCTGACGACTTCGAGGCGGGCGCCCGCGCTCTGGGCGAGGCCCATGGCGATTTCGCGCGCTCTCAGTGCGATGGGGGTGAAGTCGATGTAGCGCTGCAATGCGACGGCAAGAACGATCCGAGAGTAGGACATTTCCCCTCCTCTCTCCATTCTGCCACTTCCGGGGATGCGATTTCGTCCGGCCGGTTCAGACGAAAAAATAGGACGGACGGTGCGTTACTTGGGTCGGCCCTCCCGTGGGCACCGTCTCCGGCAGCCCGCTAATGCACCGTCCGCCCGCCCTGGAAAATAGCAATAAGCGGACCAAATGGTCTTAATTATGATGCCCTGATAATATACTGATTTTATTTTTGTTACATGTATCCTTTCCGCCGGGATCGGCCGAAACGTCTGGCATGAGATACTTTATCCCATCAAGCATGCCCCAAATGGGCTATTTCGCCTCATTCCTGGCGCGCCGCCGGGAAATCCATCCGCTATCCCCATTTTTCCGCAGTTGCGGGAGCCCCCCCGGCTGGCTACAGTTCCAACCAATCCCGCCACCGCAAAAAGATGGAGACCGCTTGCGCCCATCACCCTTTGAGCCGATCGCGCAGCTGGCGCCGCGGATCGCCGCGGGCGAGGTCCGCCCGAGCGAGCTCGTGGAGGCCTGCCTGCGCCGCATCGCGGACAAGGACGCCGAGATCAACGCCTTCATCACCCCGGCCTTCGACATGGCCCGGGAAGCCGCCGCCGCGCGGGAAGCCGAGATCGCCCGCGGCGAGGTCCGCGGCCCGCTTCACGGCATCCCGTTCGCCATCAAGGACCTGTTCGATCTCGAAGGCCTCCCCATGACAGCGGGGAGCAAGATTCTCAAGGACAACATCTCCGCCTCGACCGCCACGAGCGTCCAGCGGCTCATCGCCGCTGGCGCGGTCATCGTCGGCAAGACCAACCTGCAAGAGTTCGCCCGGGGGGGAACCGGCGCCGACAGCTTCTTCGGGCCCACGCGCAACCCCTGGGATCTCGATCGCTCCCCCGGCGGGAGCACCAGCGGCTC
>JAQBZT010000328.1 GCA_027622355.1 bacterium
GATGCCGATCACGACGGGGATAGGCCCGCCCCACGGGAGTCTTCGCGACTATCTGGATTCGCTGCGGAAGGCGAGGGATCTGAACCCGCGCCTGATCTTCACCGGGCACGGGGCGCCGGTGGAAACTCCAGCCCGCCGGATCGATGAAATCATCCGCCACCGCGAACAGCGCGAGGCAGAGGTCATCGCCTGCATGTCCGAGGGCATGGAGACGCCCGAGCGGGTGGCCGAGCGCATATACGGAAAGGTGCCGCCCCACCGATTGAAAATGGTGGCGACCATGATAGAGTCGCACTTGGAAAAGCTGATGGACGAGGGTAGAGTGCGCGCGGAAGAAGGAAGGTATTTTCTGGTTTCATCCGGATGAGATGATTTTCCCGGTGGTGTCCCCGCATTGTTGACCAACTGCCATACGCTGATACTGCGCAAGCTGCTCGATCACGGGAGCGAGCCTCCCGCGGAGGAGCGCGACAGCTATCTCTACAACATCGCCCCCGACAACCTCCCGCTTGCGGGGGAGTTCAGCCCGCGGGAAACCCACCGCTTCGCCCCGCCCCCCGGCGCCCTCGATCGGCATCCCAAGCTGATCTGGGTGAAGTGCCACCTCGCCGTGGACAACTTCTGCCATTACGGCACGTTGGAGAAGCCGGAAAATTCCATTCCCCCGAACGGGAAGCAGGGCTATACCTACCGCAGGGGCGAGGGCTTGCTTCCTCTCGTGGAGGCGTTTGCCCGCGGGATGGGCACCCCCCTCGATCAGGACACGCTTCACTATCTTTCCCACATTCTGGTCGAAATTGCGGTGGACTACGCCATTTACGCCGACGATGGAACGGTGCCCCGCGTGCTGCGGCACTCGCAGGAGGGCATGAGCGAGGGCCAGTGGGCGGAATATCACCAGGCGCTTTCGGCCCTGTATGAATGTGCGCCGGACAAGGTGGCCCGGGCCAGGGGCGGCGCCTCCAATTTTTACGGCGCGGTCAACGACTTCGGGTACCTGTTTCTCACCGGGAGGACCAAGATCGTGCTGCGCAAGCTGGCGCTTCCCTTCAGCGAGGAAAATACGCAGCGCACCGAGGAGTTGATTCTTCGCGCTGCGGAGCGGGTTTCCGATTACATGGATTTTATTGATGCCTCGGTGGGGGCGCTCTCCGACCGGAGTACCTGGGGCGGGGAGGCACCCCTGGAGAGCGGCGCTTCCTGAGGGATGCCCCCCACTTTATTTTCGGGCAAAAAAAGGGCCCCGAAGGGCCCCGAACCCTAACCCCAGCGCTGGATAAAATGGGGGGGATGATCCAAGCACAGTGGCTTGAGTTCCCCTCTAACCTAATCCCCCATCCCGGTTTTCCCTATGAACCGCGACACACCAGGGGTGTGAAATAGTTCACACTTGGCGATTTTATGCCCCTTGGGGCGAAAAATCCCTAATTCCCGTAACGTTTCTTGTAAAAGTCGATCTGTTTTTGCATTTCCGCTTTGCTCAGTCCCTTTCGCCAGGCGTGTAGCCCGCCCGTGACGAAGCGCTGTCCGATGCCGGGCGAGAGTTCCTCCTTAATGAGACAGACAAAAAAAACAAGGGGAAGCGCAATGCCTCCCCTTGTGGTGGTAGGTTTTTCGCTCTGCGCTAGTTGACCGCGTCCTTCAGTCCAGCTCCAGCCTTGAATTTGGGCACCTTGGCGGCTTTCACCTGAATGGGTTCTCCCGTGCGGGGGTTCCGTGCCGTCCGGGCAGCCCGCTGGGAGACGCTGAAGGTGCCAAATCCCGTCAAGGTGACCTTGTTTCCTTTTCGGAGGGAGCCGGTGATCGTGGAGATGAATGCATTGACTATCGTTTCGGCTCCGGATTTGCTCATGTCGGTTGCGGACGCGATGGCATCCACCAGTTCTGCTTTATTCATGGGAATTACTCTTTCCTGGCCTGTATTTCCGGGCCAAAGGGCGGCAATTGCGAAAAGGCAAAGCAGCGAAAAAGGGCGGAAAACAAAAGACTTTCGGGCGGGATAACTATCTGCTGAAGAGAAGTGTAGCGCATCGAATGCCGGGCCGCAACAGAAAATATCGTGAATTTGACGATATACCGAGGGATTCAGGGGATCGGGCGGTGCCACAAGCGGGGCCGATCCACCATCTGATCGTAGGAAAACAGGGCCACCCCGTCCGCCCGCGCGCGCTCGGCAGCCCGCCACTGGGCCCACAGCGGCACGGGATTTCCCCCGAAAAGCCAGGCGCCGAGGCCGATGACGACCGGCGCCTGGTCGTGGACCAAGCTCTCGGGCAGCGCCGGCCGCGCGGCCAACGCCGCGCGCATCATGTGGGCGGCCAGGGCCGTATCCCGCGAGTAGACCATGACGAGCACCTTGTCCAGCATCCCCTTGCGGAGCCAACTCCGCCAGTCCTGAAAGGCGATCAGGTAGGCGCGCTCGGCCCAGGGAAGCACGGCGGCCGACAGGACGGCATCCGGCTGCACATCGCGGATGGCAGAGCGCACCGCGGAAACGGTGCGGGTCACCTGCTCGCGCCGCCAATCGTCCCAGGCCCGATGATCCGCCGCAGAGACCTTTGCGCCCGCCCGTGGCGCCTTCCTTCCGGTTTCCGCCGCGAAGCGCGCGATGGATTCTCTCCCGTAGCCGAAGTCCAGCCGGGGCGAGAAGCGCGAACCCGGCGAGATGGGCAGTGCATAGGGGTAGCGGATGAAGTCGAGGTGGATTCCAGCCAGGCGGGGGTAGCCGCGGACGAGCTCCCGGGCGATGTCGGCGATTCTTCTGCGGACACCCGGATGGGCGGGGTCGAGAAAAATCC
>JAQBZT010000329.1 GCA_027622355.1 bacterium
GAAGAATCCACCCCGCCTGGGTGGGCTCCACCTCGCGGCCGAGGCGATCGAAAAGCCGCACCCCCAACTCCTTCTCGAGGGACTTGATGTGGCCGCTCGCCGTCGGCTGGGTCAGGCCCAGGCTCTTGGCCGCCCGCGAAAAGCTTTTTTCATCCACAATTTTCTGGAATATTTCGAGCTGGCGAATGTCCATCGGGGCCGCCTCGTTCCGCACATTCCTATCTATCGTAAATTTCCATCTATTGTAATTTCCGTTCCTAAATTACCTTTTTATCGAAAATCTCTATGGATTACAACGCAATTCAAGCCCCTCTCCCGCTGGCGGAAATTCCGGTAGAATCGCGAGCATACTTTTTATCGAGAGATAAACCCCGCCAGGTTCAGCGGCGGCTTCCGGGCGCGGCAAAAGGAGCGTGGCTTCATGGGAAAAATTCTGATTCAGGGCGGCGCCATCTTGTCCATGGACCCCGGGATTGGGGATGTCATCGGCGGAGACGTCCTTATCGAAGAGGACCGCATCCTCGCGATCGGCCAAAACCTCGGCGCCCAGGATGCGGAAGTCATCGACGCCCGCAACCGGATTGTGATGCCCGGCCTGATCAACGCCCACCTCCACACCTGGGAAACCGCCCTTCGGGGCATCGGCGCGGACTGGGGCCGCGGCGAGTATTTCCGCCAGGTGCACCCCGTCCTCGCTCCCCGGTACACCCCGGAGGATACCTACCTCGGCAACTTCATCGGCGTCATGAACCAGATCAACTCCGGCACAACGACGATCTTCGACTGGTGCCACAACAACGCCACCCCGGCCCACTCCGACGCCGCCATCGATGCGCTCTTCGACACCGGCGTCCGCGCCGTCTTCGGCCACGGCACCGTCAAGCCCGACCCCAAGGAAGGGGAGCCCCACTATTCGCAAATCCCCCATCCGGCCGATGAGATCAAGCGGCTGCGCACGGGAAGACTCTCAAACGACGGCGCCCTCGTGACCCTGGCCATGGCCATCCTCGGCTCGGACTACTCGACCTGGGAGGTCACCCTGCACGGCTTCCGGCTCGCCAAGGAGTACGGGCTCCTTTCGAGCGCGCACATCTGGGGAAGAGAAGACCGCCTCGTCAAGGACGGCTATCACCGCCTCGCCAAGGAGGGGCTGCTCGGGCCCGATCACAACCTGGTACACGGAAATTATCTCGGAGACGAAGAACTGAAAGTCATCGTGGACAGCGGAGTATCCCTCACCGCGACCCCGGCGGCGGAGCTTCAGGCCAACCACGGAGAGCCGCTCACCGGAAGGGTGGTTTCTTTCGGCGGGCGCCCCTCCCTCGGGGCCGACCTCGAAATCTACGCGGCGGGCGACATGTTCTACGTCATGCGCTACGGCCTGCAGACCCAGCGGATCTTCGACAACAAAGAGGCCGCCCGAAAGGGCGACATCCCGAACAAGCGCTACTTCAAGGCGCGCGAGGCCATCGAGTGGGCCACCGTCAACAGCGCCATCGCCCTGCGGAAAGAAAATCAGATCGGCTCGATATCGCCGGGCAAGCAGGCGGACATCATTCTCATCCGCACGAACGATCTGAACATGATCCCGGTGAACAACCCGGCCAGCTCCGTCGTCCTTCAGGCCACGGCCGCCAACGTGGACACAGTGCTGATCGCGGGCCGGAAGATGAAGGAAAAGGGGAAGCTCCTCTATCCCGCCGCCGATCTCGGCAGAAAGAAGGCGGCACTGATCGAATCCTCCCGGCGACTGCACAAAGAGGGCGGGATCGAAACCCTGGCCGGGATCTAGGCGCGCTACTTCGAGGCCATCTCGAAAACGCCGTCCCATTCCGGCGGCGGCGGATCGGTCTGAAAAACTTCGCAGCGCTCCAGGTAAAGCCGGCTGCATTTGTCATCCGACCGCGCGTCCAGCGCCCGCCGGAAGGAGGGCGCCGCCTCCCCCCACCTCCGCTCCCGGTACGCCCGAAGGCCCGCCTCGAATTCCTCTCGCGCCGCATCCCGGGCCGGGGAATCCGCGAGCAGGCCGTACACCTCGAAAATCCGCGTCGGCTCCCGCTTTCCGACCACCCGGACGAGATCGATCTCCCGCGCCGCCACCTCGTCCCGCACGCTTTCCCACGTCGTTTCGCTGATGAGGATGTGGGTGCCGTACAGCTTATTGGCCCCCTCCAGGCGGGAGCCAAGATTCACCCCGTCTCCCATCACGGTGTAGTCAAAGCGAAGTTCGGAACCCATGTTTCCCGCCACCATCAGCGCTGTGCTAATCCCGATGCCAATGTCAATATCGGGAATGCCCCGCGCCTTCCACCCCGCCTGAAGCTCCTGAAGTTTTTCCATCATGCGCAATGCGCACCGGCACGCGTGAAGCGCGTGACCCGGAAGGGGGAGCGGCGCCCCGAAAATCGCCATGATCGCATCGCCGATATATTTGTCGAGCAAACCGTTTTCTGCGAGCACAATGCGCGTCATGGCGGTGTGGTATTCGTTCAGGAGCCCGACAAGCGCCTCCGCGCTCATGCTTTCCGATATCCGGCTGAAGCTTCGGATGTCCGAAAAAAGAACCGTCAGCTCCTTCTCCTCGCCGCCGAGACGCAGAAGGGCGGGGTTCTCCGTCACCTGATCGACAAGGGCGGGGTGGAGGTAAAATTGAAACGCCCTGCGGATCGCCCGCTTCTGGCGCTCCTGGGTGATGTACTGGAAAACCACCACCACCCCCTGCACCACCGCCACCGCCGCAACGG
>JAQBZT010000330.1 GCA_027622355.1 bacterium
CGGGCGAAACCAGGCCGGGGATGCAGGCTTCCCCTCTTCCTCGCGCGGGTGTTGGCCGGCCGGCCGACGGGCTTTCCCTCCCCCGCCGATGACTTCATCGAAAACCGCCTCGATATTAACGCCCACCTCGTAAAACGCCCCGCCGCCACCTTCTTCGTCAGAGTCCAGGGGGACTCGATGCGGGGTGCCGGAATCCACGACGGGGACATCCTCGTGGTGGACCGCTCCCTCGAGGCCGCGAGCGGCAAGGTTGTCGTTGCGGTAGTAGACGGGGAACTCACCGTCAAGCGGCTCGAGATGAAAGGAGGCGCCATGCGCCTTCTTCCCGAGAACAATGATTACCGCCCCACCGAGATCACCGACGGGATGGAACTCACCATCTGGGGGGTGGTGACGAGCGTCATCCACGCCCTCTGAACCATGTGTGCCATCGCCCTCGTTGACTGCAGTAATTTCTACGTTTCCTGCGAGCGCGTGTTCAATCCCAAACTGATGAACTGGCCCGCCGTCGTCCTCAGCAACAACGACGGGTGCATCATCGCCCGCTCTGAAGAAGCCAAGGCGGCCGGCATCCGGATGGGAGCCCCCTACCATGAGGAAAAAAAGCGCCTCGCGCAGATGGGCGGCGCCGTGCTTTCTTCGAACTACGCCCTTTACGGCGACATGTCCGCCCGCGTGATGTCGCTCCTGGGGGAGTTTGCGCCCAGGGTGGAGGTCTACTCCATCGATGAGGCGTTTCTGGATTTTGAAAATCTCGCTAATGTCGACCTCACAGAGCACGCCCGAAGGATGCGGGAGCGGGTGCTCCGCTGGACGGGCATTCCCGTGGGCGTCGGGATCGGTCCCACCAAGGTCATCGCCAAGGCCGCAAACAAGCTCGCGAAGCGAAATGGCGGCGTATTTGCGCTGCTGGATGAGGGCGCCATCCGCACGGCCCTTGCGGGAATGGCGGTCGAGGACATCTGGGGCATCAGCGGGAGATGGGGAAAGCGGCTCCGCCGGATGGGAATCGAGACTGCCCTCGCGCTTCGGGAGGCCGATCCCGCCCGCATCCGCCAGGGCTTCGGCGTTGTGGTCCAGCGGATTCTTTATGAATTGCGAGGAGTGCCCTGTCTATCGATTGAGGATGCGCCGCCCGCCAAAAAGGAAATCTGCGTCTCGCGCTCCTTTCGAAAGCGGGTGGATGCCATGGAAGAGCTCTCTCAGGCCGCCGCGAGCTATGCGACAAGGGCCGCGGAGAAACTCCGGCGGGAGGGATCCCGGGCGGGCGGTTTGAGCGTCTTCATCCACACGAATCATTTCCGGGAAGGGGAGTCGCAGTACAGCGGATCGGGAAGCGTGCGCTTCGCCCATCCCACGAGCGATACGGGGCTTCTCATCCGGGCGGCCCTCGCCGCGCTCCGGCGCATCTACAAGCCGGGGTATCTTTACCACAAGGCGGGGGTGCTGCTTTTTGATATCGCTCCCGCCAGGCGGGTGCAGGAGGAGATGTTCGATTGTCCGGAACACCCCAGGTCGGATGCACTCATGTCGGCGCTCGATGCGCTCAATTCACGGATGGGTCGGGCCGCTGTGCGCTATGGGGCGGAGGGGTTCGAGGCCACCTGGCGAATGAAGGGGGAGATGCGCTCCCCGAGGTACACGACGCGCTGGGAGGAGTTAGTGAGGGTGCGGGCAGGATGAATGATTTGGGTCATTTGTCTGCAATCAAGAATTGGGTGAAAACCAGGAATAAATTCTTCATGGCGAATGAGATTAGGGAGATGGATTCTGAGGGGCAAGGCGACGAAATCCCTGGATTTAAGTAAAATTATCAATTCGCCATGAACAGCCCATTTCCCGTGTCAGTATCGAAGGAAAGGATTTTTAGGTTTCTAGAAATCCTTGCACCTGGGCGAGAAATTCTTCCCTCCGATGTTCAAATTCCATGAAATGCGTACCTTCCCCCATGACCACGTAACGTTTCCCGTGGCTGGCAGTGAGCTTCTGGAACAGGTTCCAGGCCTCGGTGGGATTCGCCGCGCCGTCCTGCTCTCCATAGATTAACAATACGGGGCAGCGTATTTTAGAGGCGTTGTAGGGAGGCTTATTGCGCACACGGTCATAGAGGTCGGCCAGCGATCCGTTGGGTGTTCGGACGGCCGGTGGCGTCCTCTTCGCCCCTTCGGGATCGGTGGCGAGAAATTCCTTCCAGTAGGCGCGAACCAGCCTCATGTCCCGCCAGCGGCGGTGGGCACTGCCGCTGATGTGGCCCCACCATCTCTCGTGAAGGTCCTTCTCGGTCGTCCAAATCCATGAACCGTTTTTCAGGTTCCATCTTCCGGGCTTATTGGGGTCCTCGAATCGAGCGGCGCGCTCCGGGTTGTTGTATGCGTAGTAGGGTGCGTAAAGGACAAGACGGTTGACGCGTGACGGGTTGGCTGCCGTGAAGGCTGCCGTCGTGGTTGTACTCCAGGAGCGTCCCAGCAGATTAATCCGGTCGATCCCATTTCGTTCACAAATAAAACGTACGACGGCCTCAATATCACGCATGGCGGTCTTGCCGCGCACGAGCGGTCGTTTGCCGATCGGGTCTTTATCCATTTCACAAGGGCGGGAGGAGCGACCGAACCCCCGGACAGACATGGTGAATACGTTAAAGCCACGGTCGGCGATGTAGTCCATCCAGGAGTAGCCAGGCACGGACAAATCGAACGCGACCGGCCCCGGTGCTAGGC
>JAQBZT010000331.1 GCA_027622355.1 bacterium
GGGGCGGGAGGATGGGGCGGCCCGCGGGGGGCGCGACGAGGGGCGCGCGCACCTGGGGAGCGCGGAGCGGCTCCTCCTCGATGTCCGCTCGGACGAGGAATACAGCGGCGAGCGGGTGATGCCCCCGCCCAACTTCGATCACGGCGCCGAGCGGACGGGCCGCATCCCCGGCGCGGCCCATCTTTTTTACGGGAACCTTTTCAACGAGGACGATACGTTCAAGACGCCCGGGGAGTTGAAGAAGGCGTTCGACGGTGTGGGAGCGAACCCGCAGAAGGCGGGCGAGATCGTTGTTTATTGCCGCCTCAGCCACCGCGCGACGCTCGCCTGGTTTGCGATGCGCTGTCTGCTCGGCTATGAGAACGTGAAGGTCTACGACGGCTCCTGGACGGAGTGGGGGAGCATCGTCGGATTTCCGATCGAAAAATAGACGGCGGATTTTCCGGAACGAAAAAAGGGAGGAGGCCGAATTGGCTCCTCCTTTTTTTCGTGATGAAACCGGGATCAGACGGCGCGGTACCTCGGCTTTTTCCCCGTCAGAACGCGCATGACCTCGCCGGCGGATTTCTCCCGCATGTCCTGGAGCGCATCGGTGGTGTACCAGGCGCTGTGGGTGGTGATGATGCAGTTGTCCAGCCCGATGAGGGGGTGGTTTTTCGGCGGCGGCTCCTGGGAGAGCACATCCAGGGCGGCGCCCCGGATGGTGCCGCTCTCCAGCGCCGCGGCCAGGGCTTTTTCGTCAATCAGGCCGCCGCGCGCCACGTTGATGAGGACGGCCCCTTTCTTCATCGTCTTCAGCTCCGCCGCTCCGATCATCCCGCGGGTTTTGGGGGTGAGGGGGGAGTGGAGCGAGACGTAGTCCGCCGTCTTGAGGATTTTGGCGATGCTGGCCTTCTCCGCGCGGATCCGCTTGAAGGCCGCATCGGGCGCGAAGGGATCGTGGGCGATGATCCGCATCCCGAAGGCGCGCGCCTTTTTGGCCAGCGCCGAACCGATGCGCCCGATACCGATGACGCCGAGCGCCGCGCCCTTTAACCGGGGGACGGGATGAAGGGTGGAGATTCCCCAGCCGCCCCGCTTTGCCTCGGCGGCCCCCGCCTGGACCTGCCGGGAGAAGCTGAGGATGAACGCCATGGCGTGCTCCGACACTTCATCGATGCAGTAGTCCGGCACGTTGGTGACGATGATTCCTTTTTTCTTTGCGGCCGGAAGATCGATGTTGTCCAGGCCGATTCCGACGCGGGCGATGATGCGGCACTTGTCGAGCTGCGCGATGACCCGGGGCGTGAAGTGGGCGAGAGAGCCGGTGATCACGCCGTCCGCCTCCCGGCAGAGCGAGATGAGGGAGTTCTCGTCATGCCCGTCCCCGACGATGATGTTGCAGCCGGTCCGGGCGAGTATCTTCCGCTCGATATTCTGATCCGGGAAGCGGGTTCCCGCGATGACGACGATGGGCTTTTCTTTTCGCTGGGCCATGGGAGCTCCTCTGTGCTTTCGGCGCCGTTTTTGTGCTGAGAATCTTACCGGCATAAAAAAGCCGCAACCCCAAGGGATTGCGGCTTTTCATTTCACAAGCCGGTTTAGCGAAGCTGGTTTCCCGGTTTTTTGGGCGGATCGTTCGCCGGGCGCGGTTCGACCGGATCGTTGTTCTTGAATTCCGGAGTAAGCTCCGCATTGATGGCGGCCCATTCAGGGTCTTCGTCCTCGGACTCAAGAATCGCGTCAATCGGGCACTCGGGTTGGCATACGCCGCAGTCAATGCACTCTTCGGGGTCGATAATGAGAAAGGGCTCGCCCTTGTATTCGCCGGGGTGCATGCAGTCGACAGGGCACACGCTCACGCATGTGGCATAGCGCTCGCCAAGACATTTCTGACTAATGACAAAAGTCATAAAATCAAACCTCCAGAAGAGATGGCTCGCCTCGCATGCCCTTCACTTTAGAGCCGCTCAGCACAAGTTATTTGATAGACACATTCTTTGCCAAGGGCTTCGCCCCATTCGTTGCGCCATCCTACCAGATGGATTTTCCGAATATCAAGGCGAAATCGGCCTTTTTTCGGGCTTTCAGCTTGCAGGGTCCCGGAGGTAACCCTTTGGGTTTAGCGGACATAGAAAGGTGGTCCCGCCTCAGGCACTCCCGGCGGTCAGGTAGCCATCGGCGCGGGGAAGGAGAATGGCCCCCTCCTCGGGCTTGCCCGCCGGTTCCCACTTTTCCGCCCCCCAGTACCACGCGTGATAGACGGCAACCGCGCACATCAGGGCATCGATGAGATTGGCTTGCCGCTCGAACTCCTCCCCCTTGAGGTGCGTCGGGTCGCGGCGGAGCCGCCCCTCAAGCTCTCCTTCGAGGTAGACGGCCGGGACCAGCTTTTCGAGGCCATTGATGAGAGCCCTTTGGTAAAGCGCAAGCTCCTGTTGATGCTGTGCCGTGGCGCTGCGCTTGAACTTGTAGGCCTTCTCCAGGCTCAGGAGCGCGACCGAGGCGGGCTGGGGAAGGATCTCGAAGACCGCTCGGGTTTCCTTTCGCGGGGGAAAATAGTAGTCGAGGTGAAATCCCTCCCCCTCGAATTTCGTGACGAGCCGGCCGCCCCGGGTCGGATTGCCGCACTGGCGCTGGTTCGCCGGCGGCGCTTCGGCGTTGAACGGCCCCCATATCGCCGCGCAGGAATCGTCGCAGGCTCTCCCGCCGCTCGCGTTGG
>JAQBZT010000332.1 GCA_027622355.1 bacterium
GCCGTGAGCCGAAAGGTTATAGGCTGTGCTGCCGGCCGGGGTAGAGACCAGAACCCCGTCGCAGATCATTTCCTCAAGTCGCACCACACCGTCAACCTCGATACGGATCTTGGCCGCCAGGCGGCTATTCCTTCTAAGCGACACCTCGTTGATGGCAATCGCCTGGTGCGTCAAGCCATTGGCATCGGTGGCAATCATGCGGAGCGGGTTCAGTTCCGTCGATTGGGCGTGGGCCAGGCGTTCCATCAGGCCGTCTTCGTTGTAATGGTTCATCAGGAAGCCGATCGTGCCCTGGTTCATGCCGTAGATGGGGACGCGGCGCTCCATGTGCCGGTGCAGGGTCTGCAACATGAACCCGTCGCCGCCCAACGCGACAACGATGTCGGCTTCGTCGGGCGACACATGGTCGTAGCGCGCGCTGAGGCGCTTGAGAGCCTCTTGCGCCGCCTTTTGTCGGGCGCCGACGAAGGCCACCGTCTTGAAGTTCATGGCTCTCTGGCGGCCCCTTCGGCCACCCTCCCGATGTTCCCGGCTCGCGGCGGCCGAGTTAGCGAAGCGCCGCCAAGGTGTCCCGGCGCTTCGCCAAAGCCCATCATAGCGCATTCGGGTGTCTCGTCACCGACTCTCTGCGGCCGGCGGTCCCCTCCGGGGTGAAGCCGCCAAGCATTGAACCGTGGCCGCCGCGCCCCACATAGGAGGGGACCGGCGTCCCCACCGCGGGGACGCAAATCGAAAGGCAGGACATGAAGAATGCGACATTCGGGGCGGGCTGCTTCTGGGGTGTGGAATCGGCGTTCCGCAAACTGGACGGCGTGACGGCGACGGCGGTGGGATACGCCGGCGGCAGCACCCGGGACCCCTCCTACGAAGACGTCTGCGGTGGGCAGACGGGCCACGCCGAGGTGGTACAGGTCGACTATGACCCGGCGCGGGTCTCCTACGACGACCTGCTGAACCTGTTTTGGGCCATCCACGACCCGACGACCCTCAACCGCCAGGGTCCCGACATCGGCAGCCAATATCGCTCGGCGATCTTTTTCCACGACGCCGAACAAGAGACCCAGGCGGCGGCGTCCCTGGAGCGACTGCGCCGCTCCGGGCGCCATAGCCGCGACATCGTCACCGAAATCACCCCGGCGGCGGACTTCTATCGGGCCGAAGATTACCACCAACAGTATTTCGACAAGCGCGGCCGAGCCAGCTGGTCCTAGGCGCGCCTCGCGGACGCAGACCGTGCCCCTCCCATAAGGCGGTTGGTGGCGGAGGTCGAAACTTGCTAGCATGGGGCGGCGGGACGATTCTCCGCCGAAAGAAAGCGTACTTCCGGGGTGGTTCTGATGGAGAAGCCGAGTTCAGTAGGCGGACGAAAGATCGTCGACGTGCAGGGGCTGGAACCCACGTATCACTTCGAATACGTCGCCATCCACGATCAGCGCATCGCCCTTATCCGGTCCTATACGGTCTGGTATTTCATCGGGCTTCCCACGTCCATAGGGGTCTTCTCGTTCTTCATCTATTTCGGGCTGAGCATCGGCAACATCCAATTGATCGCCCTTGGCGGCATCATTTCGTCCCTCATTTCGTGGGTGACGTATTCCATCTCCGTCAGCGTCGACAGGGACGTGGTGGGGCTCTATCCACGCATCATTTTCCTGGAGATTTTGCTTGGTTACGATTTCTACCGGGAATACCTGCGCCGCTCGCCGCGCGGCGAGACGGAGCGGTCTTTCGTCGAGAAGTTGAGAACGCCGGAGCAATAATCCCTCACTGAAGCGGCCGGAGAGTCTGGTTGCGCCGGAGTAAAATTCCGTCAGCGATAGCCCTTTGCGGATTGAAGCGAAGGGCGGGGGATGAAGCGAGTGGAACTGTATGCGCGGGTGCGCCACGCGGTGATGATAGATGGGTTGAGCCAGCGGGAAGCGGCTCGACGGTTTGGGATCGATCCGCGCACGGTCAAGAAGATGCTGAGCTATTCGGTGCCACCGGGTTACGTCCGGACGGGGCCACCGGTCCGCCCGAAGCTCGATCCCTTCATCGGTGTTATCGACCAGATTGTGGAGGAGGATAAGGAGCGCCCGAAGAAGCAACGGCACACATCTAAGCGGATTTTCGAGCGGCTGCGTGATGAGTATGGCTTCACGGGCGGGATCACTATCGTGAAGGATTACATCTGCGGCGCCCGGCAGCGTCAGCGGGAGATGTTCGTGCCGCTGACGCACCCTGCCGGCCATGCTCAGGTTGATTTTGGTGAGGCCCTGGCCGTCATCGGCGGGGTGGAACGCAAAATCCACTTCCTGGCGATGAGCCTTCCCCACTCGGACGCTTGCTTTGTGAGGGCTTATCCCGGCGAGACTACGGAAGCCTTCTGCGACGGCCATGTCGTGGGGTTCGCCTTCTTCGGCGGTGTGCCGCGCTCGATCCTTTATGACAACACCAAGATTGCGGTGGCCCGCATCCTTGGCGACGGCAAGCGTCAGCGGACCCGTGTGTTCAGCGAACTGCAGTCGCATTATCTCTTTGAAGACCGCTTCGGTCGTCCGGGCAAGGGGAACGACAAGGGCAAGGTGGAGGGCCTGGTCGGCTATTGCCGGCGGAACTTCCTGGTGCCGATGCCAAGGTTCCAGACCTTCGACGACCTGAACGCGCATCTTGAAGCGTGTTGCCGCAAGCGATGGGCGGACCAACTGCGTAGCTATGAGC
>JAQBZT010000333.1 GCA_027622355.1 bacterium
CCGATGCCCGCGCGGGCGGACGCCCCGCCGCCTCCTGAGTGCCTCCTGAGCGCGCCTCCTTGAGCACTTCCTGAGCACTTCGCAAGATCGCCTCAAATTCCCCGGCCGGGGTACCCATGTCCGGCAAGGTTCTGTAATATTTCCCATAGTCGGAGGGCGGCCCTCTTCATCTATTATCCGAAAAGTCGCTGGAGGCGGAATGCTCGAACAAAGTGACATCAAGGAACTGGCCGAAAAACACTACAACGCCACCATCGTGGACATCCGCTGGGGGCACGAGACGCTGGCCGCCTTCCGGGTGAAGCCCGATTTCCCGATCCCGGACTTCCACCCGGGCCAGTACACCACCCTGGGCCTCGGCTACTGGGAGGCGCGCCACCAAGACGCCTTGAAGGAAAAGCCGCACGATGAGAAGAAAATCCGGCGCCTCGTCCGCCGCGCCTACTCCGTCTCGCACCCGGTCGTGAACGATAGCGGCGAGCTCTTCGAGGCGGAGAAGCTCGACTTCCTGGAGTTCTACATCGTCATGGTCACCGGGGAGGAGGGCCAGCCCGCCCCCGGCCTCACCCCTCGCCTGTTCCTGAAAAAGCCGGGCGACCGGATCAACATGGGCCAGAAATTCACCGGCGAGTACACCCTCGAGCTCATGGAGGAGATCCGCGATCGCGACGACGCCCTCATCGTCTTCGGCGGCACCGGCACCGGCGAGGGACCCCACAACTTCATGATCTGGGAGCTGCTGCGGAAGGGCTTCAAGGGGCAGATCGCCTCGCTCAACGTCGTCCGCTACAAGGAGGACCTCGCCTACGAGGCCATCTACCGCGATCTCGAAAAAAAATACCCGAACCTCACCTATCACGCCCTCACCACCCGCGAGACCGACACCCTCCACAACAAGGTCTACGTGCAGGACTACATCCTCTCCGGCCAGTTCGAGGAGAAGATCGGCCGCGAGATGAAGGCCGAGAACACCCACATCTTCCTGTGCGGCAACCCCGCCATGATCGGCATCCCCAAGATCAAGGACGGGGAGAAAACCTGGCCCGAGGGGAAAAAGGGCGTCATCGAGATCATGGAAGCGCGCGGCTTCACGATGGACTACGGCCAGACCAAGGGGAACATCCACTACGAGAAGTACTGGTAGGCCCTGCTCCGGCCCCAGTCACCGGAGAAGCCATGGCCCACCTGCTTTGCGAGACCGAAAACGGCGTCGCCACCCTCACCCTCAACCGCCCCGGCGTGCGCAACGCGGTGGACGCGGAAATCATGGACGGCCTCTCCGAGCAAGCGGACCGCCTCGCGGCGGAGGGTTCGCTGCGCGCGGTTCTTCTGACCGGCGCGGGGGAGGAGGCCTTCTGCGCGGGGGGCGACCTGAAGTGGCTCCGCTCCTTCGACACCCCCGAAAAGGGCGCGGCCATGAGCCGCCGGATGCAGGACATCCTCCGCCGCCTCGCGCACCTTCCCGTCCCCCTCATCTGCGTGCTGAACGGCTACGCCCTCGGCGGCGGGGCCGAGATCACCCTCGCCTGCGACATCCGCGTCATGGAGTCCCACGCCTGGATCGCCTTCCGGCAGGCGCGCATCGCCCTCATGACGGGCTGGGGCGGCGGCGGGCGGCTGATCCGGCTGATCGGCCACGCCAAGGCGATGGAACTACTGGCGGCGGCCCCCGAGATCCGGGCGGAGGAGGCAAAGCGGATCGGCCTCGTCAACACGGTGGTCCCGAAGGGAGAGGGGCTGGCGGAGGCCCGGCGGATGGCGGCGGGGATCGCCCAGGCCCCCGCCCCCGCCATCCGCGCCATCAAGAAGTATTTTCTCTCTCTGGACGCGGCGTTTCTGGCGGATGCCAGTGAGAAGGAAACCGAGATCTTCTCCACCCTCTGGAACTCGGCGAGTCACGATGAGGCCATCCGCGCCTTCATCGAAAAGCGCGCGCCCGAATTTAAGAAGTAGAAAGTTCGAGAGTAGAAAACTTAATAAATAGAAAGTTCGGGGAATCGAAAGTTCGGGAGTCAAAAGTTCGGGAGTCAAAAGTTCGAGGATTAAAGAAATGCCCGAGGAAAAAAAATTCGAGACGCGCGCGGGGCTTCCGATCGAGGCTGTCTATCGTCCCGAGGACCGCCCGCCGGAATCTGAAAAGGAAGTCCCCGGCGCGTATCCCTACACCCGGGGCATCCACCCGGAGATGTACCGGGAGCGCCTCTGGACATCGCGCCAGTACGCGGGCTTCGGCACCCCCGAGGAGACGAACGCGCGCTACCGCTTTCTGCTCGCGCAGGGAAACGCCGGGCTCTCGGTCGCCCTCGATCTCCCGACCCAGCTCGGCCTCGACAGCGACGATGAGCGGGCCGCGGGCGAGGTCGGCAAGGTCGGCGTCGCGGTGGACACCCTCGACGACATGGAGACCATCTTCCACGGGATCCCCCTCGATAAGATCAGCACCTCCTTCACCATCAACTCGACTGCCGCAATCCTCTACGCGATGTACATCGCCGTCGGGAAAAAACAGGGCGTCGATCCGCAAAACCTGACCGGCACCATCCAGAACGACATCCTGAAGGAGTACGCCGCGCGCGGCACCTGGATCTTCCCGCCCGAGCCCTCGCTCCGCCTCATCGTGGACACCATCGAATACGGCCTCGCGCACACGCCGCGCTTCAACACCCTGAGCGCGGCGGGGG
>JAQBZT010000334.1 GCA_027622355.1 bacterium
CGGGCGCGCGCCGAGGCGGAATTCGATCAAAACGTGATGGCGGCGAAGATGGTGAAGATTTACAGGGAAGTTGTCCGCGGGAAGGGGATGCGAGACGCATGAGTACGGATCGGCCATCCTACATTCTGGGGATCAGCGACTCGCACCTGTCCACCGCCTGTCTGCTCCGGGACGGCGAGGTCATCGGGTGCATCAGCGAAGAGCGCTTCACCCGGAAGAAGAACCAGAGCGCCTACCCGGCGGCATCCGCCGAATTCCTGCTGGCGCATGCCGGTATCCGGGCGGCGGACCTGTCCGCCGTGGCCCTCGCTGGAAACGAGGCCATGGGGTCCGAGTGGTTCGAGCGGATGACGCAGGATGACGGCTACATTGACGAATATCTGGGGCTGAAGAAGGGAAGCCAGATCCGGAGGAAAGTCCGCCGCGTCGGGAAGAAACTTCGTCTTTCCTCCGAAGCCAAGGGGAAAACCCTCGTTTCAAACGAAGCGCGCTTCCGGAACATCGTGGATCGCCTCGGAGCCGATACATCCAAGATCCACATTGTCGAGCACCACACCGCCCACGCGGCGGCCGCTTATTATGCCTCCCCCTTTGCGGGAGAGCGCCTGGAGGCGGCCTCGGTTCTCACGAACGATGCCTCGGGCGATGGGCTCTGCGCCACCTGGAACGTGGCCGGCTCTGCGGGGATCCGGCGGCTCTCCGCCGCGCCCAGCGCGGCGGGATCGCTGGGGAGCTTTTACAGTCTGATGACGCTTTACCTGGGGATGCGCCAGCTCGAGCACGAATACAAGGTGATGGGCCTGGCGCCCTACGCTCCCGAGTGGGGGATGAAAAAATCCTACGAAGTCCTCCGCCAGATGATCGCCTTTGAGCGCGATGCGCCGCCGCGCTTCCAGTGGAAGGTGCGGAAGGATCGGTTTCAATTTCTGATGGAGAATCTGGCGCGCCACCGCTTCGACTGGGTGGCGGCGGCGAGTCAGGAACTGCTGGAGGAGCTTTTGCTCGAATGGGCTGCGGCCGGGCTGGAGGAGACGAAAGAGCGGCGGGTGGCCCTGAGCGGCGGCGTTTTCATGAACGTGAAGGCCAACCAGAAGATCGCGCAGCTTCCGGGGGTCGAGGAGATTTTTGTCCTCCCCAGCTGCGGGGATGAGTCGAACGCCATCGGGGCCGCCTACTGGATGCACGCCGAGGCGGGCGGGCGGTGCAAACCGCTGGCCGGGCTCTATCTCGGCCGGGACAGGAAGATGTCCTGGCGGCCATGGAAAGGCGCGGCGTCGGCCGCGCCCACGCGGTGCGCCGGTGCGATGACATCGAGGCCGAGATCGCCCGCCTTCTGGCGCAGGGCGAGGTCGTGGCCCGCGTCAAGGGAAGAGAGGAGTTCGGCGCCCGCGCGCTGGGCAACCGCTCCATCCTCGCCAACCCGAAAGACCCGCGCGTCGTTGCGGTCATCAACAAGATGATCAAGAGCCGGGATTTCTGGATGCCGTTCGCGCCCTCCGTTCTGGCGGAGCGGGCGGATGATTACCTCGTCAACCCCCGGGGAATGAAGTCGCCCTACATGATGATGACGTTCGACAGCACCCTGCGGGGCCGCACGGAGCTGGTGGCCGCCACCCACGCCTACGATGGCACGATGCGTCCCCAGATTCTCGATAGCGGCTACAACCCGGACTACCACCGGCTCATCAGGGAGTTCGAGCGCCTGACGGGAATCGGCGCCGTGCTGAACACCTCCTGCAACCTGCACGGGGAGCCGATTGTTTCGAGCCCGGAGGACGCGCTCCACACATTCGAGGATTCCGGCCTTCCCCATCTCGCCCTCGGGCAGTATTTGATATCGAAGAAAGAGGGAGTCATCTGATCGTCCCCTTTCGTCCGGCGGAGTGGAATTGAAGATTGCCCTCATACGCAATTCGGTTCACCGCGGCGGCGGCGTCGAGCGCTACGTCTGGCTCCTCGCGCGCGAACTCGACCGGCGGGGCCATGAGGTCCATCTGTTCGCGCGCCGGTGTCCCGAGCTTCCCGCCCCGGGGGTGACTTTTCATCCGGTGAAAGCCCGGGGGCTGCTCTCCTTCTTCAAGGTGATCAACTTCGCCCGGGAGGCGGGGAAGAAACTCCGCGAACAGCGATTCGACATCATCCACTCGTGCGACCGGATTTTCTCCTGCGACATCTACCGGGCGGGCGAGGGCCTGCACCGGGAGTGGCTGCGCGTGTCGGAGACGTATCTGCCGGCCTGGAAGGCGATGCTGCGCCGCCTGGATCCCCTTCATATTGTTCTCCAGCGGATCGAAAAGACGCTGATCGCGGGGGGCGGCGCCCGCCGGGTGACGGCCATCAGCAAGAAGGGGGCGGAGGAGATTCGGCGCCATTTCGGGATCGAGGATGTTCCGGTCATCTACAACGGCGTGGACGCGGAAGAATTCTCTCCCCCCGGCCCCGGCGAGCGGGAGGCGATCCGAAACGAAATGGGTATTCCCGATGATGCCTTTGTCGTGCTCTACGTGGGAAGTGGTTTTTTCCGCAAGGGACTCCGCTACCTGATCGCGGGCTTCTCCCGCGTGGCACAAGAGGAAGGGCGCGCCCTCCGGCTCATCGTCGCGGGAAAGGGGGCGGCGGGCGCCTACCGGCGGCAAGCCCGCGCCGCCGGGGGGGGGGGGCCAGTCCTTTTTT
>JAQBZT010000335.1 GCA_027622355.1 bacterium
CCGATGAGAAGCGCCGCCGCCCCGTCGCAAAGGGCCAGCTCATCGGGGCCGCCCGGCCGCGCGGGCCGCGCCTCGGCGGCCACCACGGCGGCGGTTTTGGCCGAGCCCGCCTCCACCGCATCGAGCGCGGCGCGGAGGGCCGAGGTGCCCGCCCGGAGCGATCCCCCGATGTCCATCACCGAGATCCGGTCAGGCAGATCGCCGGCCGCGGCGACGATCGCCGCGTTCGATTTCTCGGCGTAGGGAAAGGAGGTGGAGGCGAAGTAGAGCGCGTCCACGGCGATGGGGCCCCAGTCGGCGGTGTGGTTCAGCGCCTCCACCGCCATCGTGATGGCGTCCTCATCGTGGTTGGCGATGGGGCGCGACGCCTTGGGATTTCCCGCGCCCCACACCGCGCGCACCGCCCCGCCCTGCAGTCTGTAGAAGGGGATGTAGGCCCCCACGCTGATGATTCCGGCCATGCGGTACCTCGTTTTGGTGAATGAAAAAGTGAGTAGTCCAAGCATCATTTCCCCGCCGGAGCGGAAGAGTCAAGCGGATGCAGGGTTATTCGTAGAAAATATCGGAGGGGGCTCCCTCGGGAGCCGATCGCGCACCTTTCCGCTGGTTCGGCTGCGCCTTCGGGCGGGATTTGGGGTCCCGTTCGGCATCGCGGGGCTGGTAGGTTTTTCCCGAGTCGAGGAAAACATCCCATCTGAGGAGGGGGATGAAGTAGTAATAGAAGATTGCGATGAGCAGCCAGAAGAGAACGGCCCCAACCATCCACCTTCCGGTCCGCCCGCGCTCTTTTTCGCGGAAGGAGTCTCCCTTGTCGTATTTCGCGCGGCGAACCCGGGAGACCCGCACGACGTGCTCCCGCCGCCGCCCCAGCCAGTTCAGCCGGCGGCGGAAACGGAGCGCTGCCCGGTAGCTGTTCTGGGAGAAGACGAGCAGGCGGATGTGAACCCCGCGGTTGCGGAGCATGAGCCGGACGCGCTGAAGTTCTCTCTTTTTTTTGAACTCCTCGTCCGATCGGATGAGGATGGCCATCCGGCGGTGTCTCTTCTCGACGTAGAGGTCGGGAAAAGGGCCCTTTCCAGCGGGGCGGCACGCGGGGTTCCCTCGAACTCACCCCGTAGACCTTGTAGCCCCGCCGCTTGTAGCGGCCGGCCATCTGCTCAAGAAAACTCTTCTGCACGCATATCCCCCCGATCCGGAAAAGCATAACAAGTAGAGGGAGATATTGCCCGTTCAGGGGCGGGCGTTTTCGGCGAGTTTTCGGACGGCGGCGAGAATTTCGGGGTACGCGCCGCATCGGCAGTAGTTTCCGTTCAGGTAGGCGCGGGCCTCATCGTCGGTGGGACGGGGATTTGCCGCGAGAAGGGCCTTCACAGTCAGCATCATTCCCGAGGTGCAGAAGGCGCACTGAAAAGCGCCCGCCGCGAGAAAGGCCTCCTGGACGGGATCGAGCCGCTCCCCCTCGGCGAGGCCCTCGACGGTGGTGATCGCGCACCCCTCGGGGAGGGTTGCGGCCAGCTTCAGGCAGGCGCTGATCGGGTTCCCGTCGAGCAGGACGGTGCAGGTGCCGCAGGCCCCTGTGCCGCATCCCTCGCGGGCGGCCTTCAGGCCGAGATTGTCGCGCAGCACATCGAGGAGCAGCGCGTTGGCGGCGATGTTGAGGCGGCGCGGCTCGCCGTTGACGCGGATCGAGATGGTAAACCGGCCGGGGGCGCTCATGCGGTGACCTCCCGGCCCTCTTTTTCCCGGAGCGCCCGCAGCACCTTCTCGGGGGTCACCGGCACCTCGCCCAGCCAGATTCCCGCCGCGTCGTGGATGGCGTTCAGGACGGCGGGAATGAACGAGAGCGTTCCCGACTCGCCGATGCCCCTTGCGCCGTAGGGGCCGGTCTCGACCGGGTACTCGACCGGCACGGCCCGCAGGTCGGCCGGCACGTCCCGGAAGGCGGGCAGGGGATATTCGAGAAAACTCCCGTTCACGAGCCGGCCGTCCTCGAGGCGCATCTCCTCGAACAGCGTGAAGCCGAGCGTCATGATGGCCGCGCCCTCGAGCTGTTCCACGCAGTGGCGGGGGTTGATGGCGCGGCCCGCGTCTCCGACGATGGCGAGCTTCGTGATTTTCACGAAACCCGTTTCGGTGTCCACCTCCACCTCGGCGCCCACCGCCCCCGCGAACCAGTGTTCGGTCATCTTTTCGGTCTGTCCGGTCTCGGGGTCCGACTTGTCGATCTGGCTCTGGAAGGTGCCCACTCCGGTCAGGGTGGTGCCCGGCGCGCCGAAGCGCCGGATGAAAAGCTGCGGGATGGTGATGCTCCGCTCGGGGGTGGAGCGGACGAAGGCGCGCTCCGCCTTCAGGTCGAGTTCTTCCGCGTCGGCCTCAAGTGCCTCGGCGGCGGGTTCGAGGAGCATCTTGCGGACGCTCCCGGCCGCCCCCTGCACGGCGTTGCCCATGTGGTAGATCGAACGCGCCCCCGCCGTGATGGTGTCGAAGGGGGACTGATCCGTGTCCGGGATGGTTACCCGCACCTTTTGTGGAGAGAGGCCGAGTTCCTCGGCGGCCATCATGGCGTAGGCGGTCGTTGCTCCCTGGCCCATCTCCACCGTCGCGCACCGGACGAGGGCGCTGCCGTCGCTGTTGAGCTCGACGATGGCGTTCGAGAC
>JAQBZT010000336.1 GCA_027622355.1 bacterium
TTTTCCCCCGCCCTCCCCATCCCCCGCCGCCGGGGGTCTGGATGGAGATGACATCCCCGCGCCGGGCCTCGAAGCGCGCCTTCCCGGGACAGGCGATCCGGCGGCCCGCACGGTAGAGAATATTTCTCCCCTTCTTTCCGGGCGATCCGCCCCGGAGGCCATAGGGCACCATCTCCCTGAGCTCGGTCATGAGCGATACGGTCGCGTCCGCGAGCAGCTCGATCTCGCGGATGATCCCGTCCCCGCCGCCGTGCCGGCCCGCGCCGCCGCTCCCGCGCCGCACAGCGTACCTGCGCACCCGGAAGGGATAGGCGTGCTCGAGCGCCTCGATGGGGGTGTTCTGGGTGTTGGTGAGATGGGTGTGAATGGCGTCCTCGCCGGGGCCCTTCGGACCGCCCCCCATCCCGCCGCCCGTCGTTTCGTAGTAGGCAAAATTTTTGCCGGTGCGCGCATCCGCCCCCCCGATCGAGAGATTGCTCATCGTGCCGCAGGAGGCCGCCGGCACGATGTCCGGGCACGCCTTCGCCAGCGCGCCCAGCACCACATCCACCATCCGCTGGCTCGTCTCGACGTTGCCGCCCGCCACCGCCGCCGGAAAAACGCTGTTCACCACCGTCCCCGCGGGGGCGATCACCTCGATGGGCGTCATGCAGCCCGCGTTGTTCGGGATGTCGTAGGGAACGAGGCAGCGCACCGCGTAGTAGGCCGCGGTCCGCGCGATGCTCTCCACCGCGTTGACGCTCCCCCGCGTCTGGGGGGCCGAGCCCGTGAAGTCCACCTTCATCCGGTCCCCGTGGATCGTCACCGCCACCCGGATGGGGACCGGCCCCGAGCCGAAGCCGTCGTCCTCCATCGCGTCCTCGAAGCGGTAGGCGCCGTCCGGAATCCCGCGGATCGCCGCCCGCGTCATCCGCTCAGAATACGCCTGAAGCGCCGCCGTGTAATCGAGGGTGCGCCGCAGGCCGTAGCGGTCCGCGATCTCGATGAGGCGCCGCTCCCCGACGCGGTTCGCCGCGATCTGGGAGAGGAGATCCCCCTTGCGCTCCTCGGGGGTGCGCACGTTGGCGAGAATGAGGGAAAGGACATCCTCCACGATCTTCCCGCGCCGGACGAGCGTAACCGGGGGGATGATGACGCCGTCCTGAAAGATCTCCGTCGTGATGCTCATCGAGCCGGGCGCGATCCCGCCGACATCGGCGTGGTGTGCGCGGTTGGCGACGTAGTAGATGAGGCGCGCCCGCCCCCGTTTTTCCTTCGCGTAGACCGGCATGATCATCGTGATGTCGGGCAGATGGTTTCCGCCGTGAAAGGGATCGTTGAGCGCCACGATGTCGCCCGGACCGAGCGCCATCCGTCCGATCACGTATTCGACCGACATCGGCATCGAGCCCAGATGCGCCGGGAGATGGGCCGCCTGCGCCGCCATCTTGCCTTCGGCGTCGAAAATCGCGCACGAATAATCGCGCCGCTCCTTGATGTTCGGCGAGAACGAAGAGCGGCAGAGCGCCACCCCCATCTCCTCGGAGGCCGAGAAGAAGAGGTTGCGGAAAACTTGCAAGAGCACCGGGTCGAACGCGCGAGGCGCCTTCATCTTCCCCCCCTCCCTGCGCCGGGGCGGAGGATCAGATTCCCCCACTTATCCACCCGGCAGGCGGCGCCGGGCGGCACCACCGTCGTCGCGCTGAACTCGGTCACGAGGGCGGGCCCCGTGAAGCGATCCCTCGCCCGGAGAAGATCCCGCTCATAGAGGGCCGCGCGGTGCGATTTGCCCTCAAAGATCATCCGGCAACTCCCCGCCCGGGCGGCGCGGGCGTCTTTTCCGCCCGCGGCGATGGCGGGAAGCGGCGGCTTTTTTGTGGGCCCCGCCGCGCGCAGGCGCAGGGTGACAATCTCGACCGGCCGATCGGGAGAGGCGGTGGCGAAGCGTACCTCGTGCATCCGGTGGAAGCGCGCCAGCAGCGCCCCCCGGCTTTCTCTCTTCCCTTTGAGCGGCACCGTGATCTCGTAGGACTGGCCCGCGTAGCGCATATCGGCGAAGCGCGCGAGCCGGATGCGGGCAAAACCCTCGGCGCCGAGATCTTTTTGCGCCTGCGCCTCGAGGGCCGAAAAATGGCCCCCAAGCTTGTCCGCATCTTCTCCCGGCAGGAGCACCGTCCGCGCGTAGTCCTTCACCACATCGGCAAGCACCATCCCCCGGGCCGAAAGAATCCCCGGATCGCAGGGAATGAGAATCTCGGGGATATCGAGCACGCGGGCGAGCGAAAAGGCGTGCATCGCCCCCGCCCCGCCGAAGCAGACGAGCGTGAAGTCGCGCGGATCGTGGCCCCGCTCGAGCGAGATCAGGCGAATCGCGCCCGCCATGTGCTGATCGGCGACGCGGAGGACGCCCTCTGCCGCCGCGGTGGGGGAGAGTTTGAGTTCTGCGGCGAGTTTTTCGATGCCCTTTCTCGCGCGCGAAGCGTCGAGGCGCATCTTTCCGCCGAGGAAGCGATCCGGATCGAGCCTTCCCAGATACAGATGGGCATCCGTCACGGTGACATCTTTTCCTTTGCCGTAGCAGAGGGGGCCCGGGTCCGCTCCCGCGCTCTCGGGCCCGACGGCGAGCGCCCCGCCCGGATCGCACCGCGCGATGGAGCCGCCGCCCGC
>JAQBZT010000337.1 GCA_027622355.1 bacterium
TGCGTGGATGACGCGCGCCGCTCCCTCGCAAGCGTCCAGAACCTCCCCGGGGAGCTTCCCGTGGGTGTCCGACAAGACCACGATGCGCGCGGGCGGTGGCATGAGTGCGGTTCAGGCAGGGGGGTGGCTTGAAATCAGGAGACGAAACCCCACCCTCGCTCCGAGGCGAAGAAGATCGGCGGCGCGGAGGAGGATATACCACCACCTGAGTCCCGGCCGGTAGGCGGGATACATCTGGGCCATGATCTCCGCCCGGGGAAAGGCCGCCTCCCACAAAAGACGCCCCTTGCCCCCCAAGCCCTTTTGGTTTGAGATCCAAAGCAGGTTGGCCACGGGGGGCTCCTCCCACTCGTCCTTTTCGCCCTCCAGCCTCTTTCCGCTGGCCGCCAGCTCCAGAAGAACGCGATCCAGCCAGCCCGGTTGAATCCGCTCCAGCTCCGCGAGCACATGCGCAGGGAAACAGGACAAAAGACCGGCCCTCCCCTGGCTGTCTCCCCTTGTCATCATTTGCACTGTATACGAAAGGGGCCGAAGCAACTTCCACGCGGCGGCCCGCGTCAGGACGGCCTCCCAATCAAACCGGCTTTCAGACAAAATGACGGCCTCAATATCTGCATACCAGATTCCCGGCGAGAAATTGTGCTTCATGAGATGGGCCGAGAGGATCAACAAATGATCCTCGGGAGAAGGAATCCGGTAGGGAGCGCCCAGCGGCGAGGGCCGTGACCGGGACCAGACCTCCACATCCTGCTCGTTTCCCCCACCTTCATAACGGGACGATACCCGATCGTCGGCGCATACCCGCTGATGGATTTCGATGCGGAAGGGGCCGCGCTCCCAATGCACTGCATCCGCGGTTTCATAGCCCTGTTCTTCCAAAACTCTAAGGACAGACTCCACTTCTACAGAGGTCCGCAAAACCCAATCCGAATCTTCCATCGGCCGAAGGCCCATGTTTCCATAAATTTCCTGCAGGGCGAAGCCCTTGATAAGCAATGGGGAAACCCCACCTTCCGCAAGAGACGGTGCGAGACGCCGCAGTTCCGCCTCAAATGTGGCATTCGCAAGGGCCGTGCGCCGGTATTCGTGCTGAAGGGAGGCCGCGGGCTCGGCGATGCCCGCATTCCGAAGATGATGACACAAGAGCCCGCCCACCCTCCTGTAAATGGCCTCATCTTCCGCTGCTGCCCACTCTTCTGCCGTGGCCTCCCCGGCGGCGCGCTGGAGGACAGAGATATCCTCCGGACGGAGGGAAAACCTCGAACCCAGGGAAACGAGAATCTGCGGGGGACTCTCTCTGCCGCTGGTATCTGTCGCCTCGTTTAATAAAACGCCCACATTGCGCCCCTGAAATTCCTGGGTTTTGTCTCTTCCTCATGCCCGGCCATATATATCCAAACCTGCAGATTTCCGGCGTTTTGGTTAGCAAAACTCTTGTTTTTTGCCATCTTCCGGCCAAATCAAGATGTGTCCTGCTTCACAAAATCCCGATCTTTGATTTGCCATAGTAAACCTTAAAAATATAAACTGTTAATAGGGGAAGCAAAGTGCGTGTGGATTTGGCTTGAAGATGCGGTCGCCCACCCAAATCCCTTGGCAACCTCCCCGATACACGTTCCGTCTGGAGACCGAAATGGACCGGAAAACCGAAACAAACAGCCAAATCCCGCCGGGAATGATCCACGGCCATACGAGGCGGGAGTTCATTCGAAAAGTCCTTTTGACGACCGCCTACACGGCTCCCATCATCACCACTTTTTCGGTCTCTGACGCCTTTGGAGCCAAGAAAGGATTTACCTTCAGCCCCTCTGGAAGCGGCGGCATGATGATGATGATGATTTCGCCGGGAGGGATGGGCAGAAGTGGCGGTAAGAAGAAGGATAAGGACAAAGACAAGGATAAGCTTTAGGGCGCGAGCCTGTAAGAAGAAGGGCAAAGGGGGGGTGGCCGCGCTGGCGGTCGTAAAAAATCTTGGGCCCGGGGTAAAGCGCTGAGTTCCTCTACCGGCCCTCTCCCAGGACTTCAATCACAAATTTCAGCGCATCGTTCCTTGACGGAAATACCTTGGGAAAGTCCGAAAAAATTCTTGCGGCAATCTCCCCCTGTGTCAGGCCTTCATCCACGATCTCCAGAATTCTTTTCGTCACATGATGATTCGGCGGCGGCGGCGGAACGTATTCCTCCGTGTGCCGAAGCAGGCGATTCTGCGTCAGAGGAAACGCCGAAAAAGTGGAGCCCTCCGCCGTCATCCGACCGGATGTCACCTGCCATTTCCACCAGGCCTCTTTTCCTTCCTTCCCGATCAAACAGTCAAGGGACCAATCGAGTGATTCGCCTTCATCCACTTTAACGGCATCCGAGAGCGGAAAAAACATCTGCTCAAATACGGTTTCGCCCTGCCCCGGCGCGTTGTCGAGAAAAATGCCCTCTTCCAGCTCCAGCCGGAACCAAGAACAAATTCCGTGTACATATCCACCTCTTGAGGCGGTCTCGCTCCCCGTCCCGCTCAGCGAGAATGTTTCTTCCGGATCCCCAATATCATAGCGCCGAATCTGGCGGGGCCGGGTCATCAGCGCCTCGGACGGGATGCGGCGCTTTTGCGGCTGGTTAAGCAGCCATTTCGAAAGCGGTCCAAACTCCATCCC
>JAQBZT010000338.1 GCA_027622355.1 bacterium
GGGGCGGGGCACTTCGATGTACTCCACTGTCCGCATGGCGAGGCGATGCCGGAAATGTTAGATGACGAGAACATCCCCGAGGTTTTGGCCGAATTGAAAGCTGCCGGAAAAATTCGATTCTCTGCACTCTCCATGCACAACGACGTCACTGGCAACTTGGAAAAAGCCATCGAGCTCGGGCACTATGATGGCGCCATGGCGGCCTATAATATTGCCAATCACGCCTCCCTTGAGATCAGCCTAGCGAAGGCGGGAAAAATGGGAATGGGGTTTGTCGCCATGAAGGTAGCCAACTTGATCAATCCAGAGGATGCGCCTGCGTGGCGGCTGAATAAGCTCGACGCGATTATAAACGACGACTCGATCACGCGCCATGCCAAGGCCTACCTATGGGCGTTGCAGAACCCCTATGTCTCCTGCTGCGTTTCCGTCATGATCACCCCCCAGATGGTCGCTGAAAATACAGGTATCGTGGGCCGGAAAGTCGATTTAAACGCCGTCTAAGGTCCAAGTTCCCAGGATGTATAGGTGACGGCTTTCCAATCAAGATCACTCTAAAACGATAGGCTCTTCTCAAGCTTAGTCTTTAGGTCCGCGTAGCGCCGTTCCAACTCGGGAAACTCTCTCTTGGCCGCAGCAAGGTCTTCCGCTATCAAATCCGGAATTTCCTATAAATCAAAATGCCCTTGTTAGTCCGTCTGCGACGGAACTTGGTCTACGCCGCGCTCCGACAAAATACTCGAAATCGATCCCATTAAGTATCGAACCCGGCAATACGGCGACGAAACAGAATTTTTAGCAGGCGCAAAAACAGAGCCCTAGCGACTCCCTCCATCACTGTTTCCAGACTCACTTTGGATTGTTCTGAAACGTCGTTGGCTCCCCTACCTCTCCACCCGACCCGTCCTCACATTTTCCTCGCGCCCATCCGCGCTCGTCCTCGTTATCTGCGCCACAACGTGAGCATGACCAAACCATCTCCCTTCCACCCTATCCGGGCCGTCGCCATCGACCTGGATGGCACGCTGCTGGCGCCCGACCATTCGATCTCCGCCGAGAATATCGCGGCAATCGAGGCGATGCACGCCGCCGGGGTCGAAATCATCCTGGCCTCCGGTCGCCACTACTTGAGCATGCTGCCCTACACCCGTCGGATTCCGCAAGTCCGCTATAACCCCCTCCCCTGACGCCACCGCGAAAAGGAATTTCCTATCAGTTAACCCCCTCCCCTGACGCCACCGCGAAAAGGAATTTCCTATCAGTCAGTTCTCGACCCAGACGGGTCAATTTAGCATTCTTGTGCGTGTTTATGGGGCGGCTCCCGGGGTTGCTGGCTCGTCGCAAAACCCGCATACCTCACCGATGCCTTGTGAACAACTTATTGAGACGTTACATCTAGACCTCGATCCGATCAGGCGCCGCCGCCTGACCGGGAATTTTGTAATGCAATTTTAGAAGTTGAACTGCGAGCGCAACGCCAGCACATCAACATCCTGTCCGATTTCTGCATTGGGGCCGCCAGAAAGACCCGCCGCTGAGTTGTTCGGATAGGCCTGCCGGTCCGTATCGATGAACAGGTAGTTCAGCATGAAGCGGACGTTACGGTTGGGATACCAGTTGATGCCCAGGGTAATGATGTCCTGCTCGCCGCCACGGATACAGGCCGATGTCGCGGTAGGCGCCGTCTGTGTGGCGTTGCCCGCGCATACGCCGCCTGTGCCGCCATCATTCAGATCCACGGTGCTGTAACGCGCCGCCAGTTCGATGGCGCCGAATGACCCATCCATTCCCAGGGGGCTGGCGGGACGCGGCGCGCCGAACGAGGCGTTCTTGATGTCATAACGCTTGGTTTCGCCGGTTACTATCCAGGAGCCTTGCACATACCAGCCTTTAAAATCGGCGTTCGTATCCAGCAACGCTGTTGCGGGAGCGGTGTTGGGCTGCTTACGATCCAGCTCGTAGAAGTAGTATTCGCTCTGGAGGTATAAGTTTTTCCAGTTGAAGCCGAATTCAGGTCCGGCTGCGAAACCATCCTCGACATTGAGCAGGCCGGTGGACACGAGCCGCGTGCCGTCAACGCGGATTTCCGGGCGGTCCCGCAGGTTAAATTGCGCGGCAGACGCGGCTTGCAGACCGGGGAATGCCCCTGCTACCGCCGGGGTGCGCACTGTCGCCGCCTCGCTGAAGTTAAACACCCTGGTTCCTGAAACGCCGAAGTGAATCTTGGTGTCTGGATTTGGCGCATAAAGATATGCCGCGCGGCCGACCAGATTGTTCGCTTCATCAATGCCGCCTTCCCCGATCACGCCTTTGGTGTAATAAAGCGAGCCAAAGAAGTTACTGGTGTTGCCGCGCGCTTCGAAAAGGCGCTGGATAAACTGGATGCTCAGTTGAGCGAAGAGTTCGATGGGATCCGTGGGGCGACGCGTGAGGAGATCGGTCAATTCGTGATGGGCGTGGTCGAGCGCATGCGAATCCAGGGAGCGGTTTTTTGCGAGGGACTGGAAGGGTATATCAACCAAGGAGGGCGGAACTACATGTTCACGCGGGTACCGTTTTTGCCGAACCTCGGGCGGGTGGCTCGCAGCCCGCAATTTTTCGGGCTGAATCGGGCGCGTGACTTTTCAGCCT
>JAQBZT010000339.1 GCA_027622355.1 bacterium
CGACGCATCCGGCGGCTTCGAGATGACGACGATCGCCTCGGTCGCCGGGTCGCGGGAGAGCGCATCGAGGGCCATCCGCGTCATCTCGCCCCCCACCGCCGCCGAGAGATCGCGGCCGCCGACGCCGATCCCCTGGGAGATCCCCTCCCCCGCGCCCGCGAGCATGGAGGCCACCGCCTGAAGGCCCGTCCCGGAGGCGGCGACGATTCCGACCCTCCCCCGCGGGACCACATTCGCAAACCCGAGCGCCGTCCCGTTCAGATAGGCGGTTCCGCAATCGGGCCCCATGCAGAGGAGGCCCCGGCCGGCGGCCTCGCGTTTGAGGCGCACCTCCGCCTCGAGCGAAACGTTGTCGCTGAACAAAAATACGTGGAGGCCCCGCTGCAGTGCGCGCTCGGCCTCGAAGGCGGCAAACTCCCCCGGAACCGATATCGCCACCAGATTGGCGTCTGGGAGCACCGAGAGGGCGGATTCGAGTGTGCGTGGGAGGTAATCGTCTCCCTCCTCGGCCGCGCCCTTCCGCGCGGAGATCAGCTGCTTTCCGGCTTCGAGGGCGCTTTCGGCGGCGGCGGCGCTTTCCGCCCGCACCGCCAGAACGAGATCGTTGACTGCCGCGCCCCGGCTCTCATCGGAGGCCATGCCGGCTTTTTCGAGTATGGCCTGGTTCGAGGGCGTGCCCATGAGGGCGGCAGCCTCCTCGACGCCCGGCAGGGACCGGACGGTTTGGGCGAGCCGCATCAGGACGACGGAATCCTGGTAGAAAGACTTCAGGATCAAGATTCGGAGTGCCATGCGGGCCTAGTCCCTCACCGGCCCACTCACGACGGGCATCATGGGCTCCTCGTCATCGCCGACGGGAGCGGCAGAGAGCCGCGCCAGGAGAGCGGCCATTTCCTTCGCGCCCTCGCGCGTTTTTTCGCCCGCAGCGACGCCGTAGAGGGCACGGGCCGCTTTCAGAATCGCATCCGCTCCCCCGGCGGGTTCTTGCGGTGAATTCATGAATGCACTCCACGCGAAATGGGTCAACCCTTCACGGCAGAACCAGGAAATGAACGCGCACAAGTAAAACGCATGCGGAAAAAACGGGGGGACCGGCGGATTGCCGGAGAGCCGCCGAAGATTACACTTTTTCTCCGCCCCACCCGAAGACGGCCCCTTTTCCCTTTTCGGAAAGCTGCCCCTTCCATCTCTCGAAAAGGTTCTGATCGAGGCCGAGCGCGTCGAGCGTCTTGCCGACCACGTGGTCGATCAAATCCTCCATTGTGTGCGGCATGAAATAAAACCCCGGGGAGGCCGGCAGGATCATGACGCCGAGGCGCGCCAGCTTCAGCATGTTCTCCAGATGGATCGCCGAGAGCGGCATCTCGCGGGGTACCAGAACGAGTTTCCGGCTCTCCTTCAAAATCACGTCCGCAGAGCGGCCCACCAGATTCTCCCCCGTTCCGGCCGCGATCTGACCCAGCGTTTTCATCGAGCAGGGGATGATGACCATCGCGTCAATTCCCGCGCTGCCGCTCGCCGGGAGCGCCCCGATATCCGCCTCCGGGTAGGCGAAATCCGCCAGCCCCTCGAGGTCCTGCACATCCCGGCCGGTCTCGTGCTTGAGCACCCGGCGGCCCGCCTTGGTGACCACCAGATGGCTCTCCACCTCGGGGAAGGCCTGCCGCAACACTTCGAGAAAGCGCGCCCCGTAGATAGCGCCCGATGCCCCAGTAACGCCGACCACCAGTTTCACGAGATATCTCCGATATTTGACCGTTGCGGCTTAGAGGGAAATATTAACCTTTCTTCCCCTCCGCCCGCCACCGGAATTCCGCCCCCCGCCCACAGCGGGATTTAGGGATTTTTCCTGCGGGCACTTCGCTTTTTCCAGATTTTTTCAAAATCCCGGTAAAGGAGCGAATAATCCTTCTCACTCATCCCGCTGGCAATGGCCTTTTCCAGAAAGGCGTGAGTCACCTCCCCCAACCGCGTCTCCGCCTTGAGCCGCCTGCCCATCTCCACCGCCATGCGGAGGTCTTTTTCGAGATTGTAGACGCGGGATCGCGCATCCCACTTCCCCGAGAGGATGTGCCGCGGAAAGCGGAACTCGCTCGCATAGGTCCGCGCGTTGGAGACGTTGAAAACCGCGATCATGTCATCGAGCTGGATTCCCGCCCGCCGGGCCATCTGCCCCGCCTCGCAGGTCGCAAGATAGGCGGTGTGGGTGACCATGTTGTGGATCAGCTTCATGGTGTGGCCCGCGCCGCTGGCGCCGAGGTAAAAGATGTTCCGGCCGATGGGGGCCAGAAAGCGCCGGGTCCGGCGGAAGGCCTTCGCATCCCCCCCGATCATGAGGGTCAGGGTGCCCGCCTCGGCGCCGGTCGCCCCGCCGCTCATCCCGGCATCGAGGTAGGCGGTGCCCTTTTGTGCCGCCCGCCTGGCGAGGCGTCCGGAGGCCGCGGGGTCGGCGGTCGTCAGATCGTAGATGACAAGTCCCTTCCGTGCCTGGGCGAGGACCCCATCGCGTCCCCCCAGAGAGGCCGCGATCTCCTTGGTGCCCGGGACGACGAAAAAAATCACCCGGCACCTGGCCGCCATCTCCCCCGGCGGAAGAGCCGCCACCCCGCGGTTTTTTTCCAGTTT
>JAQBZT010000340.1 GCA_027622355.1 bacterium
CTCGTTGATCTGGTCCAGCGGATAGGAGCGGGTGAGCAGGTCGTCGAGATTCAGTTTCCCGGCCATGTAGAGTTCGATGAGGCGCGGGACCATGAAGCGCGGAACCGAGGAGCCGTAAATCGAGCCCACGAGCTTCTTCTCCTGCGTCACGAGAGAGAGGGTGGGAATCGCGGTTTTCGAGGTGGGGCTGGTGATGCCGATCATAACGGCGGTTCCGCCGGAGCGAAGGCTCTCGAACGCCTGGGCCGTGACCTCGGGGATGCCGATGGCCTCGATGGCGCAGTGGACGCCTTTCCCGCCGGTGATCTCGCGGATGCGCTTGATGGGGTCCTCGTCCGAGGCGTTGATCAGGTGGGTGGCGCCGAACTTCTTGGCCATCTCGAGTTTGTTCTGCATCAGGTCCACGGCGATGATGGGTTCGGCGCCGGCGAGAAGGGCGCCTTGGACGGCGTTGAGGCCGATGCCGCCCGCGCCGAAGATGGCGATGCTCTCCCCGGGCCGGATATTTGCGCCGTTGAGCACAGCGCCGACGCCCGTGATCACGGCGCAGCTCACGACCGCCGCCTTGTCGAGGGGCATGTCTTCGCGGATCTTCAGGGCCGATTTTTCGGACATGACCGAGTATTCGCTGAAGGTGGACACCCCGAGGTGGTGGGAGATCTCACTCTTGCCTTGTCTGAAGCGGCGGGTGCCGTCGCTGAGTACGCCTTCGCTCCGCATCTTCCATCCATCGCCGCAAAGGGCGGGCCGGGCGGTGATGCAGTACTCGCAGTGGCCGCACGAGTAGCGCCAGACGGAAACCACGTGGTCGCCCTTTTTGAGGGAGGTCACGCCGGGTCCCACTTCCTCAACAACGCCCGAGCCCTCGTGGCCGAGGATGATGGGCATGGGGGCAGGAAGCTCACCGTTCATGGCGTGGTAGTCGCTGTGGCACACGCCGGCGGCGGCCATTTTGACGAGCACCTCTCCCTCGCGCGGGGGATCGACCTCGATTTCTTCCACGGAAAGCGGTTTTCCGACTTCGCGAAGTATGGCGGCTCTCATGGCGGTTGGCCTCCTGGCTGACCGGGGAGAGAGGCTCCGCCCCGGCGATTTGACGCCGCGTGTCTTGTCACGCAGTAGGGATGAAAGTATGTTTGTCTTTCATACCTGAAAAGCGGGTCAATTGCACTCCGGCGGAGCCGGATTCTGCGGCTGGGCGGACACTTCCGGGAGATTCGCGCCGCGGCCCCCCGGGCGGTGGGGGAAGCCGGGGCGGTGCGCCTGATTTCTGAGAGCAGAGGAAAAGTATATGGCCGACAAGGTGAGGATGGCGTTTGTGGGTTTGGGCAGATGGTCGGACATGCTGGCCGATGGGGCCTTGCGCAGCGGGCGGGTGGAGATCGCAGGAGGGCTTTCGAGGTCCGGGGAGAAGAAAGCCGCATTTTCCGAAAAATACGGGGGCGCCCCGCTCCAATCCTATGAGGAGATTCTCGCCAGTGATTCGGTTGACGCGGTGGTTCTGACGACGCCGAACTCCCTTCATGTCTCTCAGGCGGCCGCGGCGGCTCGGGCCGGCAAGCATATTTTCGTCGAGAAGCCGATGGCGCTCTCGGTGGCGGACTGCAAGAAGATGATCGCGGCGGCGGAGGCGGCGGGCGTCACGCTCGCCGTGGGCCAGAACACCCGGCGGATGGTCCGCTACCGGAAGGCGGCGGAGCTGATCCGCGAGGGCGCGGTGGGCGAGGTGGTCCTCGTCGAGGGAAACATGTCGAAAACCCAGGGTTATCGCCTGACGCCCAAGCTTTGGCGGTGGTCGCGGGAGGAGAGCCCGGGCGGTCCGCTGGTGAGCTTCACGGTGCACCAGGCGGATTCCTTCAATTATCTGATCGGCCCGATCCATCGGGTGTCGGCCTTCACCAAGAAACTCAGCGGGCCGGCGCCGCCCGATGACGTGATGGCGGCGGTGGTCGAGTTCAAGAGCGGGGCGCTCGGCTACCTCGGCGGGACCATGCTCACCGGGACGCGGAACTTCACCCAGATTCACGGAACAGAGGGCAATGTTCTTGTGGACGAGATGGGCAGCGCGGCCTTTTACCAGAAAAAAGGGTCCGAGGAGTTCGAACGGTTTCCCATGCCCGATCATATGACCCAGTTGGCGGATTCGCTGGCCGAGGAGATGGACGAGTTTGCCGCCTGCATCCAAGAGGGCGCGAAGCCCGAAGTGGGCGGGGAGGAAGGCATGGCCGCGGTGGCCGTGATCGAGGCCATCCTCCGCTCGGCGGAGGCGGACGGCCCGGTGAACCTCGATGATTTCGCCTGATTCAGGGGAGTGTTCCGGGGCTCTTTCCCCTTTGTGATGATGCTGCTGATTACACTGGAGGTACTCATCCTTTTCCCCGGCATCAGCACCCTCCTCCCCAGACTGATGTAGCGGGAATACGGCTTCTTTTTCCGCCATCTCCGGATCCGGCCTCCCCCTATTTGACAGAGAAGGGGCGGGGAGTAAGATTGCTAAGAAGAGCGGTCCGCTAGGGGTGTTCGACTGAGAGTCTCCGCCGAAGGGAGACAACCCTTAGAACCTGATCTGGGTAATGCCAGCGAAGGGAAGCGGTCCCCAGAAGCCG
>JAQBZT010000341.1 GCA_027622355.1 bacterium
CGAGTTGATGCCCCGGCTGGGCATTTACCTTTTCGGCACCGACGAGCTCGGCCGCGATGTCTTCGCCCGTATGCTCCAGGGGGCGAAGGTTTCGATGGCCGTCGGGGTGGTGTCGGTGGGCATCGCCATTCTTCTCGGCATCACCATGGGCGGCATCGCGGGATTTTACGGAGACCGGCAGCTGGGCATCGCCGCGCTGCTGGGCGTGCTGGCGGGCCTGGGCGCGGCGCTTTTGATCTGGCACCTGCTCGGCGCCTTGCCGCTCGCCGGCGCGTGCGTCTTTGGCCTCATCGGGCTCTGGCGCGCCGGCCGGAGCGCCTCCGGGGTGGGCGCGGCGATACTCTTGGGCGCGCTGGCCGGTCGCATCCTCTCCCCGATCGGGCCGGGCGCTTCCTCGGCGGTCTCGCTCTGGCTGGCTGTATTTTCGGTCGTCCTCTTTTTCCTGCTCGGCGGCATCATCGGCCACCGCGCGGAAAAATCGGAATGGCTCCGCCCGCTGCGCACCCTGCGCCTTCCGCGCATCGACACCATCTTTATCGCCCTCGTGGACGTGCAGCTCTCCTTCCCGACCTTCTTTCTCATTCTCACCGTCATCGCCCTGCTCCCGCCGAGCATCTGGAACATCATGGTGGTGATCGGCGTGACGGGCTGGGTGGGGCCGGCGCGCTTCGTCCGCGCGGAGATGCTCTCCCTGCGCGAGCGGCCCTTCGTCGAGGCGGCGGTCGCCATCGGCGCGGGGGACGCCCGCCTCATCTTCGGCCATCTCGTCCCGAACGCCCTGGCCCCCGTCCTGGTGTCGGCGACGATCGGCATCGCGAGCGCGATCCTGGTCGAGGCGGGACTGAGCTTCCTCGGCTTCGGCGTCCCGCCCCCCGACGCCACCTGGGGGAACATCCTCTCGGACGGGAAGAAATTCCTCTTCGACGCCCCCTGGCTCACGCTCATTCCGGGAATCTCGATCCTCCTCGTCGTCCTGGCCTTCAACCTCTTCGGCGAGGGCCTGCGCGATGCCCTCAACCCGCGGGCAAAGCCGGAGTAGTCCGCCCGCGGGAAAAAAGAGTTGATTTCACATGGGTTTCAGATCGCGCGGGCAAGTTGACACCGGGCGGCGCGAGGCGCGATATTGGCCGCCGGCTGAAAAGGCCTGCCCAAGTGGTGGAATTGGTAGACACGCCAGCTTGAGGGGCTGGTGGGGGCAACCCTGTGTCGGTTCGAGTCCGGCCTTGGGCACCAGAAAAATCAAAAGGCTGCGGAGGCAGGTGCGCTTCCGCAGCCTTTTTTTGTCAGGCAAAACGTTTTGTCGGGCAAGACGCCACGGCCCTTCAGCCTTCCTTCTTCTCTCCGTCCTTCTTCTCCCCTTCCGGCGCCTCGCGGGGGGCCCAGTAGCGGCGGAACTCCTCCCCGAAGCAAAGGGTCGAGAAATCGGCCATCCTTTCGAGAAAGACGATCCCGTCCAGGTGGTCCCGCTCATGCTGGCACACGCGCGCGGCGTAGCCCTCGAGATCGATGGAGAAGGGGTTTCCGCTCGGGGCCAGCGCCTCGAGCCGCACCTTGCGGTTTCGCGGCACCTTCCCGTGCAGATCGGGGATGCTCAGGCAGCCCTCCCAGTCCTCCGCCGTTTTCTCGTCCAGCACCGTCACCTGCGGATTGATGGCGACGATCAGCGTCTCCTCATCGTTGGGGTCCGGCTGCAGGACGAACAGGCGGAGCGAGGCGTGCACCTGCGGGGCGGCGAGGCCCACGCCGGCGTACTCGCTCATGGTGTCCACCATGTCCTCGATGAGGCGCTGCACCTCGGGGTGCTCAACCTGGGCCGGATCGATCGCCCGGGCCTTCTCGCGAAGAACCGGGTGCCCGAGCCGCGCCACCTTCAGTATGGACATCTCCTGAACTCCTCAGCCGCGCGGTGAAAGCGCCGCAAACCACCGCTCCAGCGCATCCGGGTCCGCGACCTCATCCAAAGAGCCGACCACCCGATCGGCCGCCCCCAGTTTCTCACGCGGATAGCTCGTCGTCACGGCCAGAACGCGCATCCCCGCCGCGAGGCCCGCCGCGAGGCCCGCCACCGAATCTTCCAGCACGAGACACGCTTCCGCCGGAATGTCCTCCCCCGCGGCCTTTGAGAGCTCCTCCCGCGCGCGCAGGAAGCTCTCCGGGTCGGGCTTGCTCCGCTCGACATCATCCGCAGAGACGATGGCGGCAAAGCACGCCAGGAGCCCCGCCCGCTCGAGCACCGGCGCGATCTCGCGCCGCAGCGCGCCGCTCGCGACAGAGAGCGGCCACCTTTCGGCGGCGGCGCGAATGAGCGCCTCCGCCCCGGGCAGGAGGACGGGGTTTTCGGCGAGCGCCTCGTAGCGCTCGGCCTTCCGCGCGAGAAGGCGCGCCATCTCCCCGGCGGACACCTGCCGGTCCCTGTCCCGAAGGAAAGTCTCGAACAGCCGCCGATCGTCGAAAGCCAGATAGCGCTCCGCATACGCCTCGGGCGTCAGGTCGAGCCCCAGCTCGCTGCGGATGACATCCTGGAACGCGGCGAGATGGAGCGGCTCGCTGTCCGCGATCGTTCCGTCGAAATCGAATATGAGGGCCCGAAGCCGCGCCA
>JAQBZT010000342.1 GCA_027622355.1 bacterium
CTTGGGGTGCGTCGGAAGGCGGTAGTCGAACAAAAAAGCCGCCTTCTCGTCGATGACCTTTGTGATATCCATCAAACCCGGGCGCGTGAAGCGCACTTCATCGAACGAGCCGGGGACGTAAAAATTGAGGTAATACCGCTTCGCCAGAGGTACCCCGGAGAACTCAAGGCGGTAGACGCCGTCTGCTCCGCTCTGGCCCTTGGCGGCAACCTGGAACGCACCCCGGTTCAGGCGCGGATCCGCAAGAAGGGGCTTTCCCGAGGCCAGGATCTCCACCCCCAGCCCGCGCACCGGAAGACCGGAGGAATCCGTCACCGTTCCCGCGACGACAAAGATTTTTTGGGGCGCTTTCTGCGCATTTTGGCCCCCCGCCGAGGGAGCAAGCCCGCCCGGCGGGGTCTTCGAGGCGCACGAAACCACGAGCAGTGCGCACGCGGCGCTCGCAGCGAGCCCGAGGGACCGGCGGCTCACTTCCCGTGACAATGCTTGTATTTTTTGCCACTGCCGCATGGACAAGGCTCGTTCCGGCCGACTTTGGGCGTTGCACGGCGAACCGGGGCCGCCGTCTGAATAGCGCCGTCGGCGTCCCCCTCGCTAAAACCGCCGGAGGATGGGTGAGAGAGAATAAGATCCTGTTCGGGTTCGGGCTCTTCCAGCTGCACCTGATCCGAATCGACATCGAGACGGTAAAGGTACTGAATCGTTTCGGATTCGACCTTTTTGTTCAGCTCCTCGAACATCTCGAAGCCCTCGCGCTTGTACTCGTTGAGCGGATTGACCTGCGCATAGCCCCGAAGGCCGATGCCTTCCTTCAGGTGTTCCATCGTGGAGATATGATCCTTCCAATGGGTGTCGAGCACCTGGAGGTAAACGATGCGCTCCAAATCGCGCCGGATCTCTTGGTCGAAGGCCGCATATTTCGCCTGCAGCGCCTCGTCGATCAACTCGTGAAGTTGTTCCGCCAAGCGGTCGCGCATCTCGTCTTCCACATCGATCTCGCGGAAAGGCTGTGAAAAGCGAAGTTTCCAACCCTCGACGGTACCGTGGATCCCGTACTGGCCCTCCATCGCCTCGACCAGAGCGGGCAGGTTCCATTCCTCGAAATGCTCGGACTCGGGAAAATGCAGATCCAGAAGAGCATCAAGAATCCCGTGGGCCATTTCGCCGATCTGCTCGGAAACATCCTCTCCCTCAAGAACGGAGTTGCGGAGGCCATAGATGATTTCGCGCTGCTTGTTCATCACATCGTCGTACTCGAGCAGATGCTTCCGCATTTCGAAGTGGTGAGCCTCCACCTTTTTCTGCGCATTCTCGATGGCCTTGCTCACCATCTTGGCCTCGATGGGTACGCCCTCCTCCATCCCGAGGCGCTCCATCACCCCGCTGATGCGGTCGGAGCCGAAGATGCGCAAAAGATCATCTTCGAGTGAGAGATAGAAGCGCGAGCTGCCGGGATCGCCCTGGCGGCCCGCGCGCCCGCGCAACTGGTTGTCAATGCGGCGGCTCTCGTGCCGCTCGGTACCCACCACGTGAAGTCCGCCGAGGGACACGACCTCCTGGTGTTCTTTCTCGCAGGCCTCCTGGAATTTCTTCAACGCCGCTTCGTATTCCGGGCCTTCCTTCTCATCCGTTCCGGCGGCAGCCAGAAACTCGGGGTTCCCGCCGAGGAGGATGTCCGTTCCGCGGCCCGCCATGTTGGTCGAAATGGTCACGGCCCCCTTTCGGCCTGACTGCGCGATGATCTCTGCCTCTCTTTCGTGTTGCTTGGCGTTCAGGACGTGGTGAGGCACTTTCCGCTTCCGCAGCATGTCGCTGAGCTCTTCGCTCTTTTCGATGCTGATGGTTCCGACCAGTATCGGGCGCCCCGCCCTGTTCGATTCGGCGATCTCGTCGATCACGGCCTCGAGCTTCTCGCGCTCGGTTCGGAAGACCATATCGGGATGCTCGTGGCGTCTCAGATCCTGGTTCGTGGGTATGACCGCAACGTCCAGTTTGTATGTCTGATGGAATTCGGCTGCCTCGGTGTCGGCGGTTCCCGTCATGCCGGCGAGCTTGTCATAGATGCGGAAATAGTTCTGAAAGGTGATGGTCGCCAGGGTGACGTTTTCCTCCTGCACCTTTACCCGCTCTTTCGCCTCAAGGGCTTGGTGGAGGCCGTCGCTGTACCGCCTGCCGGGCATCAGGCGGCCGGTGAATTCATCCACGATGATCACCTCACCGTCCTTCACCACGTAGTCCACGTCCTTGGTGAAAAGAACGTGTGCCCGCAGGGCCTGCTCGACGTGATGCAGGATGTTGATGCTGCTCATGTCGTAAAGACCAGTGTCTTTGCGCATGACATTTCCCTGGTTGAGAATTTTCTCGGCCTCAACGACCCCTGTTTCCTTGAGGCTGACCGTTTTGCTCTTTTCGTCGACGATCAGGAATTCGTATTTCTTCTTGCTGATGTTGTCTTTGCCGCCCTCGATGTAGCCGTCCTCGTCCACGGGCTCATCGGACCTCTCCGACTCGCGGAGCAACGGCCGGATGAGTTTGTTGACCGTGACATACAGTTTCGTCGCCTCATCGGCGGGACCGCTGATAATCAGCGGCG
>JAQBZT010000343.1 GCA_027622355.1 bacterium
CTCCTGGGGCCGCGCGGGCGGCTCGAAATTCCCGTGGCCGACTGGCTGGGCGTCCACCGGATTCCGGCGCTCTCCCTCATCGGGTTTCCGGCCGCTTATTTCGTTCTGAGCATCTTCACCTATCCCTATATCTATCTTCTCGCGAGCGCGGCGCTTCGCTTGTCGGATCGCTCGCTCGAGGAGGCGGCCCAGGCTTCGGGGCTGGGACGCTGGAAAACGTTTTTCCGCGTCACCCTTCCCCTTCTCCGCCCCGCTGTCGGCGCGGGCGCCCTTCTGGTCGGCCTCTACGTTCTCTCGGATTTCGGAGCGGTCAGCCTGACGCGCACGGACACTTTCACCGCCGCCATCTACCTGCAGCTGACAGGCCGCTTCGATCGCTCCGGCGCCGCCGCGCTCTCCATCGTCACAGTCATTCTGGCGCTCGCGATCCTCTTTTTCGAAAGAAAAACGCGCATCCGCCGCAACGTGGTCCAGATGCGCTCCCAGTGGAAGCCCCCCGTACCGGTGCCCCTCGGGAGGTGGAAACTTCCCGCCTGGGTGTTCATCGCCATCACCCTCGCCCTTTCGATTGGCATTCCTTTTGCGCTTCTGCTCTCCTGGACGGTTCAGGGATTCTCCGATCAAAGCGCCATGCTCGAACTCTGGCACACGAGCGCGGGCGGATTGCTGCACTCGGCCTGGCAAAGCTTGTGGCTGGCCGCAATGGCCGCCTGCATCACCGCCGGCGTGGGGTTGCCCATCGCGTACCTGATGGCACGCTTTCGGGGCAGAATCCCCTCGCTCATCTATCTCCTGGCCCAGGTCGGCTATGCCCTGCCGGGGATGGTGGTCGCCCTCAGCATGATTTTCTTTTTTCACGCCTGGGCCGCGCCGCTCTACGGAACGACCTGGATGCTGCTGGCGGCTTTTCTGGTTCGGTTCCTGCCCGAATCCCTTCAGGCGGAGCAGGCTTCCATCGCCCAGGTCTCGCCCGCGCTGGAGGATGCCGCTCGCAGCCTGGGACGGAGGACGTGGCAGGCGTTGCGGGAGATCACCTTTCCCCTCATTCTTCCGGGTATCCTCGCCGGATGGTCGCTGGTCTTTCTCTCTTCCCTGCGCGAGCTTCCGGCCACGCTTCTCCTTCGGCCCGCCGGATTCGATCCGCTTTCGGTCCGCATCTGGACGGCGGCGGACGAGGGAATATATATTCACGCCGCGCCGGCGGCCCTGCTGCTGATCCTCGTCTCGAGCCTGCCGCTCTACCTGCTCCTCTCCCGGGGGCATTTCGGCGCCACGGAGGGCTAGCCTTGCCGAAGAATGCGATTCTCGAACTCTCCGGGGTTTCGAAACAGTATCCCGGCACGGGTGCGCCCGCCGTGCGGGACATCTCGTTTTTCGTCGAACAGGGGAGAATCGTATCCATCCTTGGCCCTTCCGGCTGCGGAAAAACCACGACCCTGCGCCTGATCGCCGGTTTTGAACAACCGGATACGGGAGAGGTGCTGCTGGCCGGAAAACCGGTGGCCGGGGGCGGCCACTGGACGCCTCCCGAGAAGCGGGGGGTGGGCATGGTATTTCAGGATCACGCCCTCTTCCCGCACAAGACCGTGCGGCAGAACGTTGAATTCGGCCTCAGCGGCCTCTCCCGCGAGGCGAGAAAGGAGCGCATGCACGTCGTGCTGCACCAGGTCGGCCTGGAGGGATTCGACGACCGCTTTCCCCACCAGCTCTCCGGCGGGCAGCAGCAGCGCGTGGCCCTGGCCCGCGCCATCGCTCCCAAGCCGGAGATCGTTCTCCTCGATGAGCCCTTCAGCAACCTGGACGCCCGGCTGCGCGACCAGGTACGCGACGAGCTGGTCGAAATCCTCCGGGACAGCGGGCAGACCTCCATCATCGTCTCCCACGACGAGCGCGACGCCCTCGCTGTATCGGACAGCATCGTTGTAATGAACCAGGGAAATATCGAGCAGATCGGCTCTCCGCGCGAGATTTACCAGTTTCCAGCCACCGAATATGTCGCCCGCTTCGTCGGACGGACAAATATTCTTCCCGGCATCATTCTCTCCCCCGGCTACGATGAAGTGATGACTTCCATCGGCCCCGTTCCCTGCCTCTGGATGCGCGATCTTGGCTTCGGAACGGACGCCTTCATCTCGATCCGGCCCGAAAGCTTCAGAATCGATCCCGAGGGCCCCTTTCGGGCCCGCGTTCTGAAAATCACCTACGGAGGGCAGTACATCACGCTGGATGTGGAACATATGGGCGAGATCGGCAAGGGTCAGTCGCTGATCATCCACGTCCACCCGAACATGCGCGTAGACGCGGGCGAGGAAATCCGTTTTCGAATCATTCCGGATTTTGTCACGGTCATCGAGGATCCAGCATCAAACGGCGGGACGAAAAACGACGCGGCGCACAACCCGGCGGCTACTTGAACACCGGGCGGAAGGAAGTCTCCCCCTCCAACTTATCTTTCCGGAAGGAAAAGCTTTTCCCCTTTGTGTAGTACCACCAGACTTCCACCCCGGGGTCGTTCTCTTTCTTGCGAATCTCCTCGGCGATGCCGAACCGGCGGATGATCCGGCCCTTTCCCGAGTCCGTCGCATAAA
>JAQBZT010000344.1 GCA_027622355.1 bacterium
CTTTCGGGCCGCCCCCCTAGAGCGAGCGGAGAAAATCGAGACAGATTCCGGTGAATTCCCCGGGCGACTCGACCAGCGCCACATGCCCGGTCTCCTCCAGGATGACCAGTTTCGAGCCCGCGATCCGCTCGTGCTGCTCGACCGCCTGGTGCCAGCCCACAATCAGATCGCGCTTGGAGGCCGTCACCAACGTGGGCACCTTTATCTTATGAATCTGATCGGAGACATCCCCTTTGAGGCAAGCGTCGAGCTGGCCGATCCACCCTTCCATCGGCGGGGAGCTTTCGATCAGCGCCTTTTTCTTCTTCGCCATCTCATCGGGGTGCGCGTTGTAATAATCGTGGGAGAAAAGACCCAAAATAGAAATTTCGGCCAGCGTTTCCCGATCGCCCCGCTCGGCGAGCACCTTGCGGTAGCTCTGAAACGCCTCCAGCCGGGGGGAGTTCCGGCTCCAGGTGTGGTGAATTCCCAGGCTCATTACTTTTTGGGGGTGCCGGAGCACCAGCTGCTGGGCGATGTGCCCGCCCATCGAAAAGCCCATGACGTGGGCCTTCCCCACTCCCGCCGCATCGAGCACCGCCGCCGCATCGTCCGCCATGTCGGCGAGGGAGTAGCCGGGCGGCGGAACACTGCTCGGCGGAACGCCGCGGTTGTCGAAATGGATGCACCGGAATTCTCTCGCGAAAACGGGATACTGACTCCCCCAAAGCGAGCGGTCGTGGCCCGTTCCGCTGATAAGCAGCAGGGGCGGACCCTCCCCGCTCACGCCGTAGTGAATCTCCACCTCTCCGGAAACCTTCACGACCGGCATCGGGCGTCTCCTCTCAAACGAATATTCACCCAAGCGTAAGCCACATCCCGGGGAGCGTCTACCAGAAAAAACGGGTAGTGGGTCAGTTTGCACAACGGACCCGTGGTGTCATTCCTCAGTCGCTGTGGAAAAGCAGATTCCTCGCGCCTCCGGCGCTCGGAATGACAAGAAAAAAAACGGACCCACTACCAAAAAGCGCCCCCCGCGAGGGGAGGCGCCCGAAAAACTGCCGGTGTCTCCTAGATACCAGGCCGGATGCGAGGCCGGATGCTAGGAAGGCACGCGGGAGCCGTAGATTTTTTCCGACGCCTCCTGGCTCACCGGATTCCCCTCGGGATCGTGCTGCGGGAAAGCCTTCAGCGTGCGCATGAACACCTGCAGGCCGTAGTGAAGCGCGATGAAGCCGCCGAGCTCCATGATCTGGGCCTCGGAGTAGTGCTTCTTGCCCGCGTCGTAGAAATCCTTCTTCAGCTTCGCCGGCTCCCGGTACATCAGCCAGGCGTAGCGCAGCGCCCACTTTTCGGCATCGGTGAACCGGGGGTCGTTCTCGAAATCCCCGCAGCCCGCCTCGATGCGATCTTCCGTCAGGCCTTCCTTTTTCGCCTTCTGGGATCGAAGGTTCGCAAAGTAGGGGTCCTGCGCCTTCCGGGCCAGCTGCACCCGGATGATCTCCTTGAGCTTGTGATCCACATTCCCCTCGGCGTGGGACATGTGCATCGCGTCGTGGAGCGCCTTCGCATAGCCGGGGGCATGGGCCATGATGCGGGGGAACAGATCGTCCGGCGCCCCCACCTCCTCGCACTGGGCGAGAATGCGCTTCCAGCCCTTCTCTCCCACCTTGTCTGCATCGAGCGGTTCGATGATCGGCATGATATCTCCCTATTCAGTAGTGGGTCAGTTTGCTTGTTTTTCTTGTCATTCCGAGCGCCTGGGGCGGGCCCCCCGGTGGAGGGCCTCCCGCGAATCTCCGATTCGCCGGGGTGCCCGGCGCGAGGGATCTGCTTTTCCACAGCAGATTCCTCCGTCGCTGCGGGTCCCACCCCGCGCTCCTTCGGAATGACACCAAGGAGCCACCCGGCAAACGGACCCACTACTCCCTATTCCGAATGGCCGTTTGTCTGGCCGTTTTCATCCTTCGCCATGGCCTGGGCGCGCTCCATCGGCCCGCGCAGGTGCGAGACCGGCTGGGCGCCGTAGATCTCGCGCGATTCCTCCTGGCTCACGAGGCGGCCGTCGGGCGAGAACATGGGATAGAAATCCAGCGTGCGGAAGAAGGTGTGATAGCCCACGTTGAAGCCGATGTAGGAGCCCAGCTCGACAATCTGCTCATCGGTGTAGTGCGCGCGGAGCCGCTCGTAGAACGCCGCGTCAATCTTCCCGGGGTGGAACTGCATCAGCTCGCTGTATTCGAGCGCGATCTTTTCGGCATCGGTGAATTTGCCGCTCGCGCGCCAGTTTTCGATGCCCTCGTCGATCAGCTCTTCCGTGAGGCCCATCTGCTTCGCCGAAGCAGAGCGGACGTTGCCTCAGTAGTTGCAGTCGGCCGCCCGGGAGAGCTGTACCCGGATGATCTCCTTGAGCTTGTGATCGACCTTGCCGGTGCTGAAGACCGTGCCCCAGGCGATGTACATCGCCTTGGAAAGATCCTCGTTGTGGCCCTGCATGGCGTGGAAGGCCGGGTCCGGCGCGCGGTGCTTCAGGCACTTGTTGACGAACGGCGCCAGCTTCGTCTTCTTCAG
>JAQBZT010000345.1 GCA_027622355.1 bacterium
CCGCCCGCGGCCCGGGGGGGCGCATCTACCCCTGGGGGGATGTGTTCGATCCCGCCAAGGTGGCCGCCGGCAAAGGCCCCGAGCTTGTCGGCCGAAGGCCCGCGGGCGCCAGCCCCTACGGGGCGCTCGGCATGTCGGGAAACGTCTGGGAGTGGACCCACGACTTCTGGGGGGAGTTCTACCTGCGGGAGGCCCCCTCCCGGAACCCGAAGGGCCCGGCCACCGGCTTCCTCCACACCATCAAGGGGGGCTCGTGGATGAATGAGCCCGCCATGCTCCGCGCCGCCACACGCTTCCGCCTCGATGCCATCGTCCGCTGGAAGCTCGTCGGCTTCCGGTGCGCGATGGACGCGAAGTAACTCTCCCCCCCTACTGCACCTTTCCCCTTGCGGCGATGGGGATGAGGCGCTCCAAAACACCCGCCTCCATCCCCCCGCGGATGCCGTGATAGACATCGTAGAGGTTGATCGTCGTGTCGCAGTGGCTCGGCTGGAAGAGGAGCGGCTGGCCGAGCTCGGGCCGCCGGGCCGCGGCGGCGAGATCGAGAATGCCGTGCTCATCCCCGCCGGGGCGGTAGGGGGCGTCCTCGATCTCGAGGCACACGGGCGGGCCGCTGTCGGTCGAGAGACTCTTGTGGCCCGCGTCCACCACCGCTCGGTCCGCCGCCGGGATGCTCACCACGGTGGAGAGAACATAAAGGCTCGGCTCGAAGTCCTCGTAGAGGGGACCCGCCGCGCCCCCGACGCTGCAGTAGTGGGCGTCCATGAAGAGGTAGCTGCCCGCCTGGAGTTCGTTGAAAACGCCCGCCTCGATGTCCCACCGGTAGGAGCCGGTGCCGCCCCCGCTCCGGATTTCACAGGGGAGCCCGGCCGCATCGAAGGCAGTGATCGTCTCCTGGATGCGCGCGATCGCCTCCCCGTAGACGCGGCGGCGCGCCTCGAAGCCCTCGACGTGCTGGGCCTGGCCCTGATAGGCCTGAATCCCCCGCAGGCGAAGTCCCCGCAGGGAGTCCACCGTGCGGGCCAGCGCCGCCGCGGGCGCGCCCGGCAGGGTGCCGCACCTTCCGTGGCCCACGTCCACATCCACCAGAACGCCGATCTCGCTCCCGGCCGCCCGCATGGCGTCCGAGAGCATCTCCGCCCCCCGGGGATGGTCCACCACCGCCATGAGGCTCGCATTCCGCGTGAGATCGGCCAGGCGCCGGAGCTTCGCTGGGGTGGCGATTTCGCTGCTGACCAGAATGTCGGGCACCCCGCCTTCGGCCATCACCTCGGCCTCCCCCAGCTTCTGGCAGCAGATCCCCACCGCCCCCCGGGCCATCTGCTCAAGGGCCAGCAGCGGGCTCTTGTGGGTCTTGGCGTGGGGGCGCAGCCGCAGGGATGTCCCCTCCAGGCGCTCGGCCATCCGGGCGAGATTCCGCTCCATGGCGTCCAGATCGACCAGCAGGGCGGGGGTGTCGATTTCCCGGACCGGAAGACCCGGCGCAGGTAGAGCGCTCATCTTTTTCTCCAGGCAAAAATCATGTAAAAGGCGGACCAGAGGATATCACCGACGGCGCCGCGCGAAAACGGACATCTCCTGACGCCTTTATCTCCCGGATTTCCCGCTTTCCGTTGACAGGGCGGGGGCCATCCGGGAAGATCGCGGCATCTTGCGCGACACCAAATTCACCCCCGGAGGGCCGTACATGCGCACCATCGCCGACGATCTTCTCGAAGGCTCCATTGACCTTCACGCCCACATCTTCCCGCAGATTTCCGAGGGAGAGCCCGGGCGGGTCCTGGATCACGAATGGGCCGAGCTGGCGCGGGACTGCGGCATGCGCGGATTCGCCATGAAAAGCCACCTCTGGCCCACCGCGGGGCACGCCAAGATACTGAACAGCATTTATCCCGAAATTACAGCGCTGGGGGCCATCGTGCTCAACGCGAGCGTCGGCGGCCTCTCTCCCTTCTCCGTCGAGAGCGCCGTCCGCCTCGGCGCCCGGATCATCTGGATGCCCACCTACTCGGCGGCCAACGACATCAAGGCCGGCTCCTACAGCAAGCGCATCGCCGAAAACTACCGGCAAAAACCGCCCATCGGGGATCTCACCGTAGTGGATGATGCCGGAAAAATCCGCCCCGAGGTGGACACCATTCTCGAAATCGCGCGTGACGCCGACGTGCTCATCGCCACCGGACACATCTCCGCCGAGGAGAGCGTCTCCCTCGCCCGGCGGGCCAAGGAGGTGGGCCTCAAAAAATTCGTCTTCACCCACCCGCAGGCGGGCTTCATCAAGGCGAGCGAGGGGCAAATTCGCGAGGTGGCCGACCTGGGGTACATCATCGAATTCACCTGGATCTCGACCTTCCCCATGTGGCAAAGCTACCACCCGCGGGTCCTGGCCGACATGGCCCGCGCGATCGGCCCCGAGCGCTGCATCATGACTACCGACGCCCAGCTCGACATCAACCCTCCGCCGCCCGAGATGCTGCGGATGTTCATCGCGACCATGCTGCGCCTCGGGTTGGAGGAAGAGGGGGTTATCTGGATG
>JAQBZT010000346.1 GCA_027622355.1 bacterium
AGATCGGGTCTCCCTGTGTCTTCCATGCCGACCGTTTACCTCAAGATGGCCCGCAACCCCCGGATCGAGGGGGGACACCCCTGGGTGTATGCCAACGAGATCGGGCGCCTCGCCGGAAACCCGGCGGCGGGCGGCATCGTGCGCGTCGTTCTCAGCGGCGGGAAGGTGCTGGGCGAGGGCTACTTCAATACGAAATCCACGATTCGCGTCCGTCTTCTGACCCGGGGAGAGACTCGCGTCGAGGAAGGACTGATCCTCCGGCGCCTCCGCGATGCCCTCGCCCTGCGCCGGCGCGCCCTGACCGGGGAGAGTGCCTACCGCGCCGCGTTCGGCGAGGCGGACGCCCTGCCGGGGCTGGTGGTGGATGTTTACGGCCCCATCGCTGTCTTCCAGATCTCCACGCTGGGGATGGAGGTGCGGCGCGAGGAGATCATCTCCGCCATCCGCGAGGTGCTCTCCCCCGAGGGCATCTGGGAGCGGAGCGACATGAACGCCCGCCGCCACGAAGGGCTCGAGGCCCGCTCGGGGCTGGCGGATGGGAAGGTTTCCGGCCCCGTCGTTTTTGAGGAAAGCGGGTTTTCGTTCGAGGCCGATGTGAAAAACGGGCAGAAGACCGGCTTCTTTCTCGATCAGCGCGAGAGCCGGCGGGCCGCCGCGAGGTGGCTCCGCGGCCGGGTGCTCGATTGTTTCTCCTACACCGGCGGTTTTTCCACCTATCTGGCCCATGCGGGGGCGGAGGTGGTTTCGCTCGACATCTCCGTCGAGGCGCTGAGGTGCGCCCGCCGCCATCTGGAGAAGAACGCGCCGGGCGCACGGGCGCTCCAGGTGCGCGCCAACGCGTTCGAGCTGCTGCGGGCCATCTCCCGCAAAGGGCCCCGCTTCGACGGTGTGGTGCTCGATCCGCCCGCCCTTGCGCCCGGCCAGGCGGCCCTCGACAAGGGGCGAAAGGGATATAAGGAACTCAACCTGCGGGCCATCCGCCTGGTGCGGGACGGCGGCGTCTTGCTGACCTGCTCGTGCTCGGCCCGCCTTGGTCCCGCCGCCTTCCAGGAGGTGCTCCACGAGGCGGCGCGGGACGCGGGGGCCGAACTCACCCTCCTCTGGGAGGGCGGGCAGCCGCCCGATCATCCGGTTCGCCTGGGGATTCCCGAGACTCGCTACCTCAAGGCAAGCGCCTGGAACGTCCATCGCTAGGGAGCGCCCTCCCTCCGGCCCGCGGGCTTTGTGTTACCATTTTCGGGAAGGCCGCCTGTTTCGTGCTGTTGTCAGGAGCAAACACATGCCCACCCTCGGAAAAATCCGTGTCGGAGTGTGCGCCGCGCTTCTTGGCGTCGCCGCCCTCCTGATCGCCCGGGCCGAGAGCGCGGCCCCCGATCGACTGACCGGGCCGGTGATGCTGCTGGAAGTGGAAGATGCGGTCTCTCCCGGCTCGGCCAACTACATCAAGGACGGCATCGCCGAAGCCCGCAAGCGGGGGGCGCAGCTCGTGCTCATCCGCCTCGACACCCCTGGCGGCCTCGTGACGAGCACCCGCGACATCGTGAAGGAGATTTTTGCCTCGCCGGTGCCGGTGGCGGTCTACGTGGCGCCGGGCGGCGCGCGGGCCGCCTCGGCAGGCACCTTTGTCACGATGGCCGCCCACATCGCCGCCATGGCGCCGGGGACGAACATCGGCGCGGCCTCGCCCGTCGCGGGCGGGGGCGAACAGATCAAGGGGGACATGCGGAAGAAGGCGATGAACGATGTGGCGGCCTTCGCCCGCTCGGTCGCCTCGCGGACGGGGCGCAACGCGGAGTGGGCCGAGAGCGCGGTGCGCGAGGCGATATCGGTGGATGAGGCCGAGGCGCTTCGCCTGAAAGTGATCGATCTGGTGGCGGCGGATGTAGCGGCGCTCCTTCTGGCGGTTGACGGCCGGAAGGTGAAGCTGGCCTCGGGCCGGGAGGTGATTCTTTCGACCCGGGGGGCGGAGGTTGTTCCCTTCGTCCCGAGCTGGCGCCAGCAGATTCTCTCGCTCCTCAGCAACCCGAACATCGCCTACATGCTGATGCTGCTGGGGATGTACGGCCTCTTTTTCGAGCTCTCGAACCCCGGCGCCATCTTTCCGGGCGTCATCGGGGGGATCAGCATCCTCCTCGCCTTCTTTGCCCTGAAGATTCTCCCCGTGAATTTCGTGGGTCTGCTGCTCATCCTGCTGGCCGTGATTCTTTTTCTCCTGGAGATCAAGGTGCCCAGCTACGGGGGGCTCACCATCGGCGGGGTGGTGGCGATGACGCTGGGATCAATCATGCTATTCGATTCGCCCGAGCCTTATCTGCGGCTCAGCCTGAAGGTGATCATCCCGGCTGTCATCGGGACGGCGCTCTTCTTCGTCCTGATCGTCGGGCTGGGCGTCCGGGCCCAGGCCAAAAAGCCGGTTTCCGGCCGGGAGGGCATGGTCGATCAGATTGGCGTCGTCCGCGAGGCCGGAAAAGATGGGAAGTACTCGAAAGTGTTCGTTCGCGGCGAGATATGGCTCCCC
>JAQBZT010000347.1 GCA_027622355.1 bacterium
GGCATCGTGGTGTTTCAAACCTCGCTCGCCGATTACTTCAACACCTGGCTGGGCATCCGGCCGGACGGCATGCTGCTGGCGGCCCTTTTCCTGGGCATCTACCGGGGAAAGGAAACGGGAGTCGTGGGCGGCTTCCTGCTCGGCCTGATGGAGGATGTGCTCAGCGGCGGGTTGTTGGGGGTCAACGCACTCACCAAAGGTCTGATCGGGAACTTCGCCGGCGGGCTGCGCCGAAATGTAACGAGCCGCGATATTCTCTTTCAGGGCGGGCTCGGCTTTTTCGCCACCATCTTCGACATCACCGTCTCGGCCTTCCTTCTGGCGATCTTCCTGCCCGACTTCCCCATTCCCAAGCAATACTGGTGGGAAGGCGCCAAAAGCACCATACTGAACGCGGCGCTCGGTCCCGTGATCATCGGCCTTCTCGGCGCCGCCCACGCCCGGATAATCCCGGCAACGGGCGGGGTCCCCTATCCGGAGCGAGTTTAGGAATGCCTCCTTCACTGTTCACCCGGCTGAACTTCGAAACCCCGGATAGCTATCGCCGCCGGGTCCGGATTTTCACGACCCTGGTGGCCGTCGTCCTCCTCGCCTTCTTCCTCAGGCTCTGGTATCTGCAGGCGATCCAGGGAGAGCAGTTCCGCAAGCTCTCCGAGAGCAACCGGATCTCCTACCGCCTGGTCCGCAGCCCGCGGGGCCGGGTCTTCGACCGCAACGGAAAGATGCTGGCCGACAGCCGCCCCTCCTTCAACATCTATCTCATCAAGGAAGACCTGAAGGACCGGGAGAGGACACTCCGCCATCTCGCCGGCCTGGCCGGCATCCCCTACGATGAACTCCTCGAGAAAGTCCTCCTGGCCAGCCCGGTGCGCCCCTTCCTCATCAAGGCGGATGTGGACCGCAAGACGGTCGCGAACCTGGAGGAAAACCGGCCGGACCTGCCCGGCGTCTATCTGCAGATCGCCCCCCTGCGCCACTACCGCTTCGACAGCCACGCCGGCCACATCCTCGGCTATCTCGGCGAGGTCAGCGAAAGCCAGCTCAAAAGGCTCAAGAAAAAGAACTACCGCCAGGGAGATTTCATCGGAAAGTACGGCATCGAGAACTCCCAGGAATCTTTTCTGCGCGGCACCAGCGGCTTCAAGCAGATCGAGGTTGACGCCTACGGCCGCGAGCTCACAGTCGTCCGCCCCTTCAAGGAAAGGGCCGGCTACAACGTCGCTCTCACCTTGGACTATGTCCTCCAAGCCAAGGCGGAGGCGCTCTTCGAGAAATACGAGGGCAGCATCGTGGCGCTCGATCCCGAGACGGGCGCCATCCTCGCGATGGTGAGCAATCCCCCCATCAACCCCAATATGTTCGCCGCCGGGATACGGCCCGAGGTCTGGCGCGAGATGAAAAACGATCCGCTCAAGCCGCTCGAGAACCGGGCCACGCGCGGACAGTACCCGCCGGGCTCGATCTTCAAGATCGTCATGGCGTTCGCCACCCTGAACGAAAAAATCATGGGCCCGCACGAGACCGTTAACTGCCGCGGCATCTTCCCGTTCGGGAAGCGCGTCTTCCGGGACTGGAAAGCGGGCGGCCACGGCCCGGTCGATCTCGTTCAATCGCTCGCCCAGAGTTGCGATGTCTACTACTACACCGTCGGCAACAAGCTGGGCATCGAGCGGATCGCCGAATACTCCCACATGTTCGGCTTTGGCCAGTCCACCCGCTTCGACGGCACCCTGGAGAAGGGAGGCCTTGTCGCCTCGGACGCCTGGAAGCGAAAACGCTTCAAGGAAAAGTGGTATCCCGGCGAAACCATCAGCGTTTCCATCGGACAGGGCTTCAATCTCGTGACCCCCATCCAGGCGGCCAACCTCATCGCCACCGTCGCCAACAAGGGGACCCTCTGGCAGCCCTACATCATCGCGCGCGTCTTCTCCGACGACGGCAAGACCATCGCCGCCTACGCCCCAAGGGCGATCCGGCAGATCCCCATCCCGAAGGAGATCTTCGAGCTGGTCCGCAAGGGGCTGTGGGAAGTGGTCAACGGCGTGCGGGGAACCGCGAAGAAGGCCGCCATAGCGGGAATCGGTGTCGCCGGCAAAACGGGCACGGCCCAGACCGTCCGGCTCGACATTACCGGCCGCAAGCGAAAACCCGAGACGCTCCCGCGGAAATTCCGCGACCACGGCTGGTTCGTCGCCTTCGCCCCCTTCGATAAGCCGCGCATCGCCATCGCAATCCTCGGCGAGAACGCGGGCAGGCCCGGCTCTTTCTTCGCTCCCATCGCCCGGGAGTTGATCAAAACCTACCTCCGGCTCGATGGAGAGAAGAAAAAACCGCAGCTTCAAGCCCAAAAACCCTCCGGCGCCGCCACCGCCGCCCGCTCCCGGGAGGAGAGGCGCCCATGAGATCCAGCGCATCCCATGCCGCCCCCCTGACCCCCTTCCAGCGAGCGCTCGGACAGATGGACTGGCTTCTCATCTTCGTCACCCTCGCGCTCTCGGGGATGGGGGTGC